>SVTU01000034.1 GCA_015063655.1 Oscillospiraceae bacterium | reverse complement strand
CCGCCGCAGGTATCTTTCTGATTGCGGTGTCCTCGTATGCACAGGACCGTGTCAATATTTGGCTGCATTTGGATCAGGTTGACCCCCTCGGGCAGGCCTGGCAAACCCTGCAGGGCTTGTATGCCATCGGCTCGGGAGGCTTTTTCGGCGTGGGCATTGGCGGAAGCCGACAAAAATTCGGTTACGTCTCGCAGCCCCAAAACGACTTTATCTTTACCATCGTTTGCGAGGAGCTTGGCTTTATCGGTGCGTTTGCTCTGGTGCTGGTCTTTGGTCTGTTGATCTGGCGAGGCATTCAGATCGGCCGTCACGCCCCCGATAAGTTCTGCGCTCTAACGGTGTGGGGCTTGACCTTTAAGATCGCCCTGCAGGTCGCCATGAACATTGCGGTGGTCACCAATTCCATGCCCAATACGGGTATCGCCCTTCCGTTCTTTAGCTCGGGAGGCACGGCCTTGATGCTTCAAATCTTTGAGGTCGGTATTATTTTGTCTATATCCAGGTTTTCTGCACAGAAGCAGTAAGGCAACCAAAGGAGATACTATGAGAGTGCTACTGACGGGCGGAGGCACGGGCGGACACGTCAACCCTGCCTTGGCCATTGCCGATATCATCAAGCAAAATGACGGGGGGGCTGAGATCGCCTTTGTGGGAACGTCCAAGGGTATTGAGAACCGCTTGGTTCCCAAGGCGGGTTATGCGCTGTATCACGTGGAGATTCAGGGCATTCGTCGCTCCTTGTCCTTGTCCAATATCAAAACCGCATATCTGATCCTGACCTCCCGCCAAAAGGCGAAGCGTTTGATTGAGGAGTTTCGCCCCGATATCGTGATCGGTACGGGTGGCTACGCCTGCTGGCCGCCGCTTGAGGCTGCCGCCAAGCTTGGGATACCCACCATGGTGCATGAGTCCAATGCCATTCCCGGCATTGCCGTGCGCCGCTTGCAGTCGCGGGTGGACACCATTCTCACCAATTTTGAGTCAACGGCACAGCAGATCAAAACGGATCGCCGTGTGGTAGCGGTCGGCAACCCGATTGCCCGCTCCTTTGGAACGGTGGATAAGCAGGAGGCAAGACAAAGGCTGGGCATTCCCGATACGGTAAGAACTGTGATCCTGTCCTACGGCGGAAGCCTTGGCGCTACTGAGGTCAACCGTGCCGCTCTTTCCTTGATGAAGAGCTTTTCTTCGGTGCGCCCCGACGTGATGCACGTTCACGCTACGGGTAACCGAGAATACGAAGAGGTCAAGCAGCGCTTTGATGAGAACGGCCTTGGGGAATACCAAAATCTTGTTTTGCAGGAATACATTTACGATATGCCTTTGTATATGGCGGCAGCCGATATTGTGATATGCCGTGCGGGGGCTATGACCATCTCCGAGGTGGCGGCCAACGGCAAGGTGGCAATCTTTATCCCGTCACCCAACGTTACAGATAACCATCAGTATAAAAATGCCAAGCTCCTCTACGATGCGGGCGCATCGGGTCTGCTTGAGGAAAAGGAGCTGATAGGCGACCGACTTGCCAGGGAGGTAGCGTATCTTGTTGACAACGAGGAACAGCGCAAGCGCATGGAAGAGGCGGTAACGGCCTTTGCCAAGCCCGACGTTGGCAAACGGATCTGGCAGGAGATCACGGCACTCTGCCGCAAAAAGTAAGGAAAGGAGAGACAGCATGAGACAGCGTAACAGGGAAGCACAAAAGAAAAAAGAGCGTGTGGTCGTGATCAACGTTCGCACTTTTGCCGTATACGCTTTGCTTATCGTGATGTCTCTTTTGGCCCTTGCGGCCCTTCTGCGGTATGCCTTTGGCTTTCTGAGTGTTAAGAATATCGAGCTTGTGGGCGATTTCTCCTATGATCGGGAGCAGATCATTGAGGCGGCAGGCGTTAGACGCGGTGAGGCTTTGTATCGCTTGGATTGCGATGAATTGGAGGAGCGCATCTTGCGTGAGTGTCCGTATTTGGAGACAGTTACGGTCAAGCCATCCTTTCCCAATACGCTCCGCATGGTTCTACAGGAGAAGCGGGCGGCATGGTATATTACCCTGGCGGGGGATTGCTATGCCCTTGACGATGAGCTACTGGTGATCGAGGAGACAGCCAACGTGCAAAAATTTATCAACGGCGGTGTGCCTAGGTTGACCTTACCCTCCGTTAAGCGGGCCGTGGTGGGGGAGACGCTGGTGTATGGCGAGAACGAGACCGAGATCCGCTATGCCGAGGAGTTGATGGAAAAGGCAAAAATGACGTCCTTCAAAACCAGACTCACGCTGTTGGATATTGAAAACCGATTTGAAATACACATCGAGGTAGACGGGAAATTCCGTGTCTACATGGGTACGCTTCGGGATCTGGAGGAAAAGCTGGAGGCAGTGGAAAAGGCCTTGGAGGATCCTCGCCTTGACGGTGCGACAGGCGCAGAGATCGATGCATCCGATCCCTCACAGATCTATATCAGAATGGAATCATGAGCATACGGCACGGTGTGGCAGGCTGAAAGAGCAGCTGTCACACCGTGCTGATTTATACGATTACGCTCTATGCTCGGCGAAAAGTGACCAAAAGCGGGAGGCGGTCAAAAAAACGCCGAAAAAATGTAAAAAAACATGAAAAATTCAAAAAAAGGTGTTGCAATATTTGCAAAAATATAGTATCATTATATATAGAATATTTCTTTATGGCTTTCGGCGAAAGAAAAAGAGAGAAGAATAAAAAACGGAGGAATAAAAACATGACTTTCGAACACGATGACAGCTGCGAGCGCGGCGTTTGTATCAAGGTAATCGGCGTAGGCGGCGGTGGAAATAACGCCGTTAACAGAATGATTTCCAAAAATATTCAGGGTGTTGACTTTGTTACCATCAACACGGACAGACAGGCATTGAACCATTCCAATGCCTCGACTCAGCTTGTTATCGGTGAGAAGATTACCAAGGGCTTTGGCGCAGGTGCCAATCCCGAGATCGGCGCACGTGCCGCTGAGGAGTCGATCGACGAGCTGAAGGCTCTTCTGAACGGTGCCGATATGGTATTCGTTACCGCAGGTATGGGCGGCGGAACCGGTACGGGTGCGGCTCCCATTGTTGCCAGAGTGGCTCACGAGATGGATATTCTGACGGTTGGTATCGTAACCAAGCCCTTCGCCTTTGAGGGTAAGAAGAGAATGGATAACGCCGTTGAGGGTATTTCCGAGCTTCGCCAGTACGTTGACTCTCTGTTGGTCATTCCCAACGAGAGGCTGAAGATGGCTACCGACACCAGAATTACCCTTGCCAATGCCTTCGAGCAGGCTGACGACGTGCTGCGCCGCGGCGTGCAGAGTATTTCCGACCTGATCAACGTTCCCGGCTTCATCAACCTTGACTTTGCAGACGTAACGTCCATCATGGCTCATTCGGGCTATGCTCACATGGGTGTTGGCTCGGCTTCGGGTAAGGATAAGGCAGAGATCGCCGCAAAGATGGCTATCTCCAGCCCGCTGCTTGAGACCTCCATTCAGGGTGCAACAGGCGTGATCATCAACATCACCGCTTCTCCCGATATTGGACTTGAGGACGTGGATATTGCCGCTTCCATGATCAAGGCCGAGTGCAGTGAGGACGCCAACGTTATTTGGGGTGTTGCCTTTGATCCCGAGCTTGAGGATGAGATGCGCATCACCATCGTCGCTACGGGCTTCGAGAAGAAGAATGCGGAGGACGGCGAGGAGGAGACGGTCGTTTCCTATAAGTCCGCTAACGAGACGGCTAAGGCAGAGCAGCCCAAGAAGAAGAGCGGAGAGTTTGACCTCGACGATTTCTTCGGCGGTCTGTTTGGCAACAAATAACATATAAGGAAACGATGGGCTGTCGCTTCACCGCGACAGCCCATCTTTTTGGTAAAACCTATGACGGAATTGTGGAAGAGCATCACGTCGATCTCTCTGTGGGGGTCCATCGTCAATGCTTTGATGGTCTTAGCAGGTGCTTCCTTTGGCTTACTGCTGCGCAGTGTGATGAAGCGGGGAGCAGAGGGCGGTGCGATGCAAAGGGTTTCCGATGCCCTGATGAAGGGTTTGGCGTTGTGCGTCATCCTCATCGGCGTGCAGGGAGCGATCAAAACGACCAATATGATCCTTGTGATCCTCTGTATTGTGTTTGGCACCGTGATCGGAGAGCTGTGCCGCCTGGAGCATGGTATGGAGGTGTTGGGGGAGAAGCTGGAGAGAGCGACAAAGGGCCGCTTCGGTGAGGTCACACGAGGCTTTGTGAGTGCCAGCCTTCTGTTCTGCGTTGGCTCTATGGCCATCGTGGGCGCATTGAACAGCGGGCTTATGCGTGATCATACCATGCAATACACCAAGGGGCTTATTGATATGTGTGTGGCGGTGGTGTTTGCCTCTACCATGGGCTTTGGCGTGTTGTTCTCCTCGGGCTTGATCCTGCTGTATCAAGGCAGTATCACGCTGTTGGCCACGCTCATTGCCCCGTATCTGACGACCTACGTGATCACGGAAATGACAGCGGTCGGCTCACTGCTGATCATGGGACTTGGCTTGAATATGCTGGGGCTGACTAAGCTGAAGATCATGAACCACCTGCCTGCCGTATTCTTACCCCTGCTGTTCTGTTTGTTTATGTAACGGCAAAAAAAGAAGGATGCACATGTGTGCATCCTTCTTTTTTTGCTATGCTGAAATTACTTGATCTCAACAACAGCGCCGGCAGCCTCAAGGGTCTTCTTGAGGGATTCAGCCTCATCCTTGGAAACGCCTTCCTTAACGTTCTTGGGAGCGCCCTCAACAAGCTCCTTAGCTTCCTTCAGGCCAAGGCCGGTGATCTCACGAACAGCCTTGATAACGTCGAGCTTCTTAGCGCCGAATTCCTTCAGAACTACGTCAAACTCGGTCTTCTCCTCAGCGGCGGGAGCAGCAGCGCCAGCTACGGCTACAACACCTACGGGAGCAGCAGCGGATACGCCGAACTCCTCTTCAACTGCCTTTACAAGGTCAGCAAGCTCAAGAATGGTAAGAGACTTGATCTCTTCCAAAATGTTGGTAATCTTTTCGGATGCCATTTTCAATTTCCTCCTAAATTATGGATTGTTATTTTAGTCATGTTTGCGCTATGCGCATTGGTTCGGGTCATGAAGCCGCCCGATGGCTTGCAGAGGAATTACGCCTCTTCTGCGGGAGCGGGTGCAGCCTCTTCTGCGCCTTCGCCGTCCTTGTCGATAATCGCCTGGATGGCGTATGCGAAGCCGTAAAGGGGAGAACGGATGCTTCCGAGAAGCTTGGCAATAAGCACTTCCTTGGAAGGAATCTCAGCCAGTGCCATAACGGTTTCTTTGTCAACCACGGCACCGTCAAGATAACCGGCAAGGATCTGGAAGGACTCGATCTTTTCCTCATACTCCTTGAGGACCTTTGCGGGAGCAACAGGGTCGCTTTCACTGATGGCAATAGCAGTCATACCGTTAAGATACTGCTTCATGTCACCAAGACCGACTTCCTCGCACGCTCTGCCTGTCATGGAATTCTTCATTACCATATACTTAACGCCTGCTTCACGCAGAGCCTTACGCATTTTGGTGTCAGCATCTACCGTGATACCCTGGTAGTTGACAACGACACCGGCAGGAGAATTCTTCAGCATTTCGGCGAGATCGGCAACGATCGCCTGCTTCTGTTCAAGAATCGATTTGCTGGGCATGTTGTTTCACCTCCTGTGAGAATTATGCAGGAAAAAGAAAAATCTTTCTTCCGCACGGCATAGCATGGCACGAAGAAAGAAAGAGATAAGATATCAAATTCTGTCCTCGGCAGGGAGCTTGCGCCATTACGGAAACCTGCTGTCTTTGGATAACAGACATATTATATATCAACAAATGTGATTTGTCAATACCTTTTTTGAAAAAAGTACAATTTTTATGAATTATTTTTCAAAACACGCTGAGCGGCGTTGACCAAGCGGTCACGCAACCACTCGGGAGACTCCACCCTTACGTCGGCATCCATAGATACAAGAACGCCCAAAAACAGCTCAACGCTCTGAAATTCACAGCGATAGCGGTGCTTTGGCTCCTCGGCAACGATAAAGGAGCGCAGATTCATCACGGTAAGTCTGTCGTGAATTACCAGGGTAGCGGTGTAGGGAAGCTGCATTTGAAGCACGGAGCGAGAGGCAAAGCGATCGTTAAAGGAGCGAAGATCGGACACCACGTCCATATAGTCGGAGTCGTTCTCCGTGGCGATATAGAGGGGCAGCGTATACTCACTGTTGTAATAGTAGCCGCGATGTGTGGCACTGAACGTGACGGGCGCACCCAGCTCACGGCGCAAATAATCAATGTCACGCTGTGCCTGACGGTGCGAAATATGAAACTTTTCCGCCAGCCGCATGGCGTTGGGGTAACAGTTTTCGGTTATCTTCTTATGCAACCATTGAATACGGGCGTGGGCAGACATGGTCATTCACCTTTCATCGTATCATTTTCTTGCCTGTCGGCTTCCATGGGGGCACTCTCCTGCTCAGTCTCTGCTTGCTCGTCCTTGAGCGGTGCGCCGAGATACCAAAGGCGCAGGGCAAAGTAAGCGGCAAGCGTCAGCAGGACGTAGGAAAAGGGGGTATAGGGGTCAGAGACAACAAAGTTAAACAATACACCGATCACGGTGGGAATGGCGTAGCAGGCACAAAGAAGAGCTGCCGCCGAGGTTAAAAACAGATCCATACGGCGCACCTTGCCGTTGGCCTCGGCCTTCAGCTCAGCCACAGCGGCGAGCATAGCGGCAATGGCAGCGATCTGCATCCACAGCTTTTGCGGTGCATTGATGGGGAAGAAGTGATCAAAATAGGAAATGGCAACGGCACTGATCAGATAGGCTACCGTAAACAGACCAAGCCACGTGCGCCCGTTGCTTGCCTTGCGGTATGACAGGAAGAAATACAGCGAGGACAAGAGAGCAAAGGCGATGGCAAAAACGTGAAGGGTAAGCGTGGTCTTGAGCTGAGACAGCACCTGCGGGGTAAGAAGACCGCTGCGGTAGATCTCAAGCAGCTCACCAAGACCGAATACGGTATAGGCGATGGGTACGTACAGCACCAGCATGGCACCCACGGCAAAGGACAGACTTGTTTTGAGAGGCGTCTGCGGGCAGGTGTTTACCTCTGGCTTGGCACTCAAGCACACGGCAAGCATGGCGAGGAGAACCAAAAGAACGGCAACGTCGGCCATAACGGGCAGAAATGCACCTGCCCGATAGTAGCCGATGGGGTCATCGTAGCACAGCGCAAGGCTGAGCGTGCGGAGCACAGCTAACACGCCCGATGCCGCCAAAACCGACAGGGTATATATACGTCCGAATCTTTGGGACGGCTTGAAGGAAGCGAGCTTCATACAGAGATCATCCTTTACATGATATAAGTAACTCCATTATATACCTAAAATTTGAACATTTTGTAAACAAACGGGATATTTCTCAAAACTTCTTGACTCTCTTTTTCAAATGTGGTATCATTCATATGAATGAACATTCATATAAAAGGAGTGATACGATGAAGGATATGCTGACAGAGCGGGCGGACCATGTGTCGCTTGCCAAGATGAGCCGTTTTTTTAAGGTGATGGGAGATCCTACACGCCTGCATATTCTCATGCAGCTGATGAAGGCACCGCTGTGCGTGATGCATATCAGCGAGAAGGTGGGTATGAGCCAGTCGGCCGTGTCGCATCAGCTTGCCGTACTGCGTGAGGCGGAGCTTGTGCGTGTGACGAGAAAGGGAAAGAGCTTGATTTACGCCATTTCCGACGAGCACGTTCGCTTGATGCTGGATATGGCCTTGCTTCACGTGGGTCACAGTCAGGAGGTGAGCGATCATGAGTGAGAAGGAAAGAAAGCACGGTCATTGTCATTGCCATGACGACCATTGCCATGACGACCATTGCCATGACGACCATTGCCACGACGACCATTGTCACGACAACCATTGCCATGAAAGTCATGACCATGAGGATAGCTGTGGCTGTCACGATGGGTGTGCCTGCGGGCATACGCACGAAAGCGCTTCAAGGTGGGAAAGCGTGTGGCGGTACGTTGTGCTGGCATTTCCCTTGGTGCTGGCGTTTCTTCCCATGCTTCCAACGGCTCTTCGTGTGGTATGTGCCGTTGGGGTATATCTTGCGTTTGGTGTAGAGGTCATCACCGAGATGCTTCGGGGCTTTGCCAAAAAGAGGATCTTTACCGAATTCACGTTAATGGTAGCCGCCACGGTGGGGGCATTTGCCCTTGGCGAGTATGCCGACGCCGCCGCGGTGATGTATCTGTATAGCTTGGGCGAGACTGTGTCGGGCAGTGCCTGTCGCCGTTCTAAGCGCAATATAGAGGCTTTGCTTTCGCTGACGCCTCAGCAGGTCACGGTGCTGCGTGACGGGGTGGCGGTCAGCATGCCGCCCGAGGAGGTCGAGCAGGATGCCTTGATATTGATCAATGCAGGCGAGAGCGTGGCGCTTGACGGCGTTGTCACCGAGGGGCAGGCAGAGGCCGATACCTCGTCGGTGACGGGCGAGGCTCTCCCGAAGGATCTGTACGAGGGTGTGAGCTGTCCGTCGGGAAGTGTGCTGCTGTCAGGCTCTGTGGTGCTGTGTGTGACGGCACCGTATCAGCAAAGCACGGCGTATCAGATGCAGCAGGCTGTGGCCGAGGCATCCCGTCGCCGCTCCCGCATGGAGAGCAGGATCTCCCGCTTTGCCTCTCGCTTTACGCCCCTTGCGTTTGCCGTGACCGCTCTTGTCTTTGCGGTCGGTGTGTGTCTGACACACGAGGTGCGCGTGTGGCTGAGAGCCGCCCTTGTGCTTTTGGTGGTGTCCTGCCCCTGCTCCTTGGTGCTGTCTGTTCCCTTGACGTATTTTGCGGGGCTTGGGGCGGCAACGGCGAAGGGCATGATCTTTCGGGGGGGAGAGGTTATGGATGCCGTGGCGCATATGTCCTGCCTCGTGTTCGATAAAACGGGGACGCTGACCGTGGGAAGCCTTCAATATGACGGTGCGGTCACGTGCGGGGCGATCCCCACAGCGGAGCTTGAAGCTCTGGCGCATGACGTCCTGCTTCACAGCCCCCATGCCGCCGCCAAGGCGTTTTGTGTGTCACGCACCCGTGAGGTGACGCATACGGTGAAGCAAGCGCAAAATATTGGCGGACGGGGTATTTTGGCCGAGGTTGACGGCAGACCTGCCGTTTTGGGCAACGCCGCCTTCCTGTGTGAGCAGGGGATCGAGACGGTCGGCGGTGAGGGAACGGAGATCTGGTGCGCCTATGACGGCATGCTTTGGGGCAAGCTTTGCTTCTCCGCTCCCGTCAAGAGTGGGGCAAAGGAGGCCGTGCAGAGCCTTGTAAGGAGCGGCGTGAGCCGTATGGCTGTCGTTAGCGGAGACGTAACGGCAAGCGTGGCTTGCGTGGCAGAGAGCGTTGGTATCTCGGAGTATTACGGACAGCAGACCCCCAAGGAAAAACTAGATAAGATCGATGTGATCATGGACGAAGAGAGACAAAAAAGATGTGGGGCTGTTATTGCCTTTTGCGGAGACGGTCTTAACGATTCCGCCGCCATTGCGGCAGCAGACGTGGGGATCGCCATGGGGCAAAGCGGCTCGGCACTGACGGTGCAAAGCGCTGACCTTGTGCTGATGGACGACGATCTTCAAAAGCTCGTGTCGGCACAGCAGCTGTCACGCCGTGTTGGGCGCATTGCGTTATCCAATATCGTTCTTTCCCTTGGTATCAAGCTGGCGGTGGTGATCGCTTGCGTGGTGATCGGCGGTGCCTTCGGCATGACTGTTCCCATGGAGCTTGCTATCATCGCTGACGTGGGGGCGGCCCTTCTCACCGTTCTCAATGCGCTCCGAGCTCTAAAAGCGTGAAAATAGGAGAAAGCCTATTGCCAAACGGCACGCTTTGTGATACAATAATAGTGGTAACAAAATGAGAGGAGGTGCCGTATGTCGTATCAAAATGACTATCGGGACGAGGTAACGGAATATGCCAAGCGACGCACCAAGCAAAGGGTCAAGCGCAAGGTGAGGTCTAAGGCCAAAAGGACGGCGAAAAGCATTCATGCGCTGTCCTACGTGATATGGGTGCTTGCCCTTGCGGTGGGTGTATTCGCAGGTATTCTTGCCTCTAAGCTGATGACGGCCAACGATGAATTCCGTGTCATCGGCAGTAAGGAATACGTTCTGTACGTGGGGGATGAAAACCGTTATTTCCGTGATCAGGGCGTATCGGTGATCGATTACGGAAGAGATTATTCGGACAAGGTGACTGTGAGCAGTAACATCGAGCAGGAGGCAGACGGGGCGTATCGCATCGATACCACAAAGCCCGGGCGGTATTACATCGAATACCGTGTCAACTCTCCTCGCTATAAAAACGTAAGCCGTATTCGCACCTTTACGGTTTTGGAAAGGGAGGCGAATGAATAATGGCAAAGCGTAAGAAAAAGAAGAAGTTTTCCCGTGGGCTAACGATTACGGTGGCGGTGCTGTTGTTTGTGATGGGTGCTGTTGGCGGCTTTGTCGGCTATCATCACCACACCATGCCGCACGAGAGCGACGTGTTTGTCAGCGGAGATCTTGCGATCACCTTTTTGGAGCTTGGCAACGTCTATACGGGTGACTGCACGTACATCAAGGCAGGAGAAAACGATATTCTGATCGATGCAGGGTCTCGCTGGGATAGCATCGAGACCATTAGCGCCTTCCTTGACGAGCAGGTGACGGACGGCATTCTTGAATACGTGGTGGTTACGCATGCGCATCAGGACCATTATGCGGGCTTTGCGACCAACGAATCAACGGATAGCCTGTTCGACCTGTATGAGTGTGAGGTCATCATCGATTTCGCGCAGATCGAAAAGGGAAAAGAAGACACCAAAATGTATCAGTATTATCAGCGTGAGCTGGCCGATGAGATCGCCGCTGGTGCTGTGCATTACACGGCACGGGATTGCATCGAGCAGCAGAAGCACGTATTTGATATGGGTTACGGTATCGAGATGGAGATCCTTGACAGTCAGTTCTATTATGAAAGATCGTCCAGCGAGAACAATCATTCGGTATGCTTGATGTTCAACGAGGGAAACAATCACTATCTGTTTACGGGAGACCTTGAGGCGGAGGGTGAGGAATATTTGGTGCTGAGAAACGAGTTGCCCAAGATGGCACTCTACAAGGCTGGACATCACGGCTCTAAGACCTCGTCGAGCGAAAAGCTGTTGGAGGTCATACAGCCCGAGGTCATCTGCGTTTGCTGCTGTGCGGGCAGTGCAGAGTATTCCGACACGAGTGCCAGCCAGTTTCCAACACAGGCCTTTGTGGACCGAGTGGCTCCCTATACCGACCGTGTGTACGTCACCACGCTCTGTGTCAAATATGAGAAGGATGACAAGGAATTCACCTCTATGAACGGTAATATTACGGTAAGGGCAGGGACAGACGGCATCGACGTGAAGGGAAGCAACAACGATACAAAGCTCAAGGATACCGATTGGTTTAAGCAAAACCGAACGTGCCCGAAGGCATGGAAATAAGTACGTCATAATACAATAAAGAAGCGCATATGATGCCGAGGCATCATATGCGCTTTACGTTATTTGGTATTAGCCGTCTGCACCGTTGCCGGAGCCACCGGCCTCGGGCGTGGGCGTTTCGGGCGTTGTGGGTGATTCGGGAGTAGGCGTCTCAGGTGTGGGCGTCTCAGGCGTTGAAGGCTGCTCTGTAGCGGACCAATCAATTCCGTTGACGTCGGAGCATTCCTCGGAAACAACTCTGAAGGATTTGCCGTTCGAGGTGTAGTACAAATCGTAAGCACCGGTCTGATCGTTAAAGACGATGGCGAAGGTGCGCTTGTTGGCAGAGTTGAGGAAGATGGGCGCTTTGGCGATCTCACTGCGGCCAAACTTCACTGCCTGCAGCTTGGAGCCTTCCTCGGAGCAGTATGCTGTAGTGTCATTCTCTACGTCGAAGAAGAGCGTGTTGGCGTAGTAGTACATAGACATGTTGGTTACGTCGTAGGCGATAGGTTCCTTGTCACCCGTGGACTGCTTGAAGAAGACCAGCGTGTTGTCATCAAGCAACAGATAGAAGTTGTTCTTGGCGGTTACCACGAATTCCTTAACACCCGTGTAGATCTTCTCACGGTTCATGTTTTTGTCGTTGATATCCAATGCCATCAGGTCTCCGTTAGCACCCGACAGGTAGTAGAAGGTCTTGCCGTTGGGAGAAAGCTGACCGTTGACACCCGCAATAGGCTCTGCCTTGTACTTCTTATTGATGCGGTAGGTAGCGGAGGCCTTGTTCTGCG
>SVTU01000033.1 GCA_015063655.1 Oscillospiraceae bacterium | reverse complement strand
CTAAGAAAGGGAGGTAAAACATCATGACAAAAGATGCAGCTATCAAAGCAACAAAAGCTAAGAAAAGAAGAAAAAGCGCCTCCCTTGACAGACGTAAGGCAAGAATGGGTTGGGTCTTTGTATTGCCCTTCGTTCTCGGCTTTATTCTGGTCTATCTTCCCATCGTAATCGACTCCATTCGTTACAGCTTCTTTACCATCAAGACCCTGCAGGGAGGCGGCTTCGAGCTGATCCCTGCGGGCTGGGAGAACTACAACGAGGCTTTGTTCGTCAACCCCAACTACGTGACCACGCTCTTGAGCGGTCTGCAGTCGATGGCGTTTGATATTCCCATGATTCTGATCTTCTCTCTGTTTATGGCTGTGCTGTTGAACCAGAAGATGATCGGACGTGCGGCGTTCAGAGCAATCTTCTTCGTGCCCGTTATTCTGTCAACGGGTATCATGGAGTCTATCGAATCTCAAAACCTTCTGTCTCAGTACATGGGCGAGGCCTCGGGTATCGAGGACGGCTCGGGACAGAGCACGGCTAACGAGATCGTATCAGCCATGGACGTTGAGGTTCTCTTCTCGGGCATGGCAGTCGGACAGGGCTTGGTGACGTACGTTGTTCAGGCTATTAACAACATTTATAATATTGTTAACCGCTCGGGCGTACAGATCCTGATCTTCTTGGCCGGCCTGCAGTCTATCTCACCTGCGATCTATGAGTCGGTGCAGATCGACGGCGCAACGGCTTGGGAGACCTTCTGGAAGATCACCTTCCCGATGATCAGCCCCATGATCCTGGTTAATGCCGTGTATACGGTCATTGACTCCTTCACAACGGATTCCAACGTGGTCATGCGGTTTATTGCCAATACCTACAACGAATCCGAGGTTGTGAGCTCGGCTATGGCGTGGATGTACTTCCTGATCGTCATTTTGATCCTGGCAGCGGTTGCCGGAATCTTCTCGGCATTCGTATTCTACCAGAGAAAGGATTAAGGAGGGGTATTATGAACGCACAAAATGTTGATAACAAGCCGAAGGTTCGTAAAGAGTCGAAGAATAAGATCCGTGTGGAATTCGACAGAACCCCCCTTAAGGAAAGACTGAAGGCCAAGTTCCTCTCTATGTTCTTCCTCAAAAAGGTTGTTTGGTACGTCTTCCGTTTGGTCCTTCTTATTGGTGTATCCTACATCGTATTGTTCCCGTTCTTCACCAAGATCGCAGGCTCCTTCATGGCTCCTGAAGATTTCGTGGACGTAACCGTTCGCTTGATCCCGAAGAACTGGACGCTGAATACCTATAAGGCCATTTGGGTCGATCTTGAATACGTCAAGGCCTTCTCCAACACACTGCTGCTCTCTCTTAGCACGGCTGTTGTGCAGATGTTCGTGTGCTGCTTCATAGCATACGGCTTGGCAAAGTTTAAGTTCAAGGGAAATAAGTTTGTGTTTATGGCGGTGATCTTCTCCTTGATCATCCCGCACCAGACACTGCAACTTTCCATGTTTATGAAGTTCCGTTATTTCGATATTCTGGGTATCTTCAAGCTGTTTGGTGGCGGCGGACTGAGCCTGTTTGGCAAGACCATCACGAACAATGCTCTGGCATCGTTTGATATTTTCCCCGCAGCATGGAAGAATTTCACACCCAACGGATTGAATTTGACGAACTCCTTCTGGCCTTTGATCATCCTGTCCATCTCGGGCTTGGCGTTTAAGAACGGACTTTACATCTTTATGCTTCGTCAGTTCTTCCGCGGCGTGCCCGATGAGCTGGAGGAGTCGGCCTACATCGATGGCTCGGGCGTGTTCCATACGTTCCTTACCATCATTCTCCCGATCTCCATTCCCATGATGATCACGGTGTTCCTGTTTGCCTTCTCCTGGCAGTGGACGGACGACTTCTATACGACGATGTTCTTCACGTCGACCAAGACCAGAATGCTTTCCAAGCTGGTTGAGGTTCCGAAGTCTCTGGAAACCAACTACGCAGGACAGAACCTGTACTATGCGGCCATTCGTAATACCTGCGGTATTATGATCATTGCACCGCTGGTGGTGATGTACCTGTTCTGCCAGAGATACCTGGTACAGGGTATCGAGCGCTCCGGCTTGACGGCAGATTAATCCTAAGCATCTTGAGGCTGTCTCACACAACGTGAGACAGCCTCTTCTTTTTTTGGAAGGCAGGGAATAATTGAACAAAAACAGGCAAATACTAGGGTGAGTGACAAAAATATTTGTGCAAAAGGGAGAAAATTCAAACGAAATAAAAAAAACTTGACAAACAGAAAGAGGCATGATATAATAAACTGTATGCGTTTGTGAATGGGCTATCTATGCGCAAATGGCATTTAGGTTTGACAGTACGGTACGGCGTTTGCCGTGCGGCTGTATATAAACATTAAATTTAGAAGAAGGAGGAAAAAGGAAGAATGCCAACCTTTAACCAGCTCGTCAAGCAGGGACGTCAGGACAAGACCTACAAGTCTAAGGCACCCGTACTTCAGAAGGGCTTTAACTCTCTGAACAACGTGCCCACCGACCAATCTTCACCTCAGAAGAGAGGCGTTTGCACCAAGGTGTCTACCACCAGCCCCAAGAAGCCTAACTCTGCACTTCGTAAGATCGCCAGAGTCAGACTGACCAACGGACTTGAAGCAACAACCTACATTCCCGGTATCGGACACAACCTTCAGGAGCACTCTGTCGTTCTTATCAGAGGCGGTAGAGTACGTGACCTGCCCGGTGTGCGTTACCACATCATCCGCGGTGCGCTTGACGCTCAGGGCGTTGCCAACCGTAACCAGAGCCGTTCCAAGTACGGCGCAAAGAGACCCAAGAAGAAGTAACCTTCGGGTCAAGCAAACAGGTAAAAAGCAATAGAAGCGTCCTGCGTGTTACAGTAGATTTAATGTTTATATGCTAACGTACAGCGCGCGCTTACAGAAGAATGCTTTTGAGTACCTATGATTTCATACTATTAATGAAGGAGGGAAGTACAGTGCCGAGAAGAGGTCGTATATCCAAAAGAGATGTTTTGCCGGATCCTATGTACAATTCTAAGCTGGTAACCAAGCTTATCAACAACATTATGTACGACGGCAAAAAGGGTGTTGCACAGAAGATCGTGTATGATGCATTCGCAGCAGTCGAGGCAAAGACGGGCGAGAATGCATTGGATGCTTTCCAGGCAGCACTTGAAAACGTAATGCCGGTTCTTGAGGTTAAGGCTCGCCGTGTGGGCGGTTCTACCTATCAGGTACCGATGGAGGTCAGAGCAGAGCGCCGTCAGACCCTTGGTCTGCGTTGGCTCGTTGCGTATTCCAGAACGCGCGGAGAGCGCACGATGGCAGAGCGTCTGGCAGCCGAGATCATTGATGCCAAGAACAGCATGGGCGGCGCCTTCAAGAAGAAGGAAGAAACCCATCGTATGGCAGAGGCAAACAAGGCGTTTGCACACTACAGATATTAATCTGTCATTGGTAGTACAAAACTAAGGAGTACAGTAATGGCAAGAGAGTATTCACTTGAAATGACGCGTAATATCGGTATCATGGCTCATATCGATGCCGGTAAGACGACGACAACCGAAAGAATTCTGTTCTATACCGGTAAGACCCACAAGATCGGTGAGACGCACGAGGGTTCGGCTACCATGGACTGGATGGTTCAGGAGCAGGAGAGAGGTATTACCATCACTTCTGCCGCTACCACCTGTTTTTGGGCTCACTCCAAGTATCACAACGATCCTGCGGCTGTCAAGGCCAATACGCACAGAATCAACATCATCGACACCCCCGGTCACGTTGACTTTACCGTAGAGGTGGAGCGTTCGCTTCGCGTGCTTGACGGTTCTGTTACCGTGTTCTGCGCAAAGGGAGGCGTTGAGCCCCAGTCCGAGACCGTTTGGAGACAGGCGGATAAGTATGGCGTACCGCGTATGGCTTACGTCAACAAGATGGACATTACGGGTGCCAACTTCTTCCGTGTGGTGGACATGATGAAGGAAAGACTCCATGCAAACGCTGTTCCGATCCAGCTTCCCGTAGGTGCTGAGTCCCAGTTCAGAGGTATTATCGACCTGATGAACATGGAAGCAGACATTTACTACGACGATCTTGGTAAGGATATGCGTGTTGAACCCATTCCCGCAGACATGCAGGAAATGGCTGAGGAGTACCGTTCCGCTATGATCGAGTCCATCTGCGAGACGGATGAGGCTTTGTTTGAGAAGTACTGTGAGGGCGAGGAGATCACGATCGATGAGCTGAAGACGGCGCTTCGTGCCGCTACCATCGCCAACAAGATCGTTCCCGTTATCTGCGGTACGTCTTACAGAAACAAGGGCGTTCAGAAGCTGCTGGATGCTGTTGTGGATTATATGCCCGCTCCTGTGGACATTCCCGCTATCAAGGGAATCGATCCCGATACCGAGGAGGAGGATGAAAGACATGCCTCCGACGACGAGCCGTTCTCCGCTCTTGCATTCAAGATCATGACCGACCCGTTTGTTGGTAAACTCTGCTTCTTCCGTGTGTACTCGGGTAAGATCGAGGCAGGCTCCACCGCCTACAACTCCAACAAGCGTGCCCGTGAGCGCTTCGGCCGTATTTTGCAGATGCATGCAAACGACCGTAAGGATATCGACGTTTGTTACAGTGGTGATATTGCCGCTGTCGTTGGTGTGAAGAATACCACGACGGGTGATACCTTCTGTGATGAAAAGAAGCAGATCATCCTGGAGAACATGGAGTTCCCCGAGCCTGTTATCCGTGTAGCCATCGAGCCCAAGACCCGTGCAGGTCAGGAGAAGATGGGTATTGCACTGCAGAAGCTGGCTGAGGAAGACCCCACGTTCCGTGCTTATACCGATGATGAGACCGGACAGACCATCATTGCCGGTATGGGTGAGCTTCACCTTGAGATCATCGTTGACCGACTCCTTCGTGAGTTTAAGGTTGAGGCCAACATCGGTAAGCCTCAGGTTGCGTACAAGGAGACCATTCGTGCCAAGGTCGACCACGAGTGCAAGTACAAGAGACAGTCCGGTGGTTCGGGTCAGTACGGTCACGTCAAGATGATCGTAGAGCCGAACGAAGCAGGCAAGGGATACGAGTTTGTCAACGCCGTTACGGGCGGTGCCATTCCGAAGGAATTCATCGAGCCTGTTAACCAGGGTATCCAGGGTGCTATGCAGAGTGGCGTATTGGCAGGCTACAACGTCGTTGACGTTAAGGTCACGCTGTACGACGGCTCTTACCATGAGGTAGACTCGTCTGAAATGGCCTTTAAGATTGCCGGATCGATGGCATTCAAGGAGGCTATGAGAAAGGCAGATCCCGTTCTCACCGAGCCGATTATGAAGGTCGTTACCATCGTTCCCGATGATTATCTGGGCGATGTTATCGGAGGCTTCAACTCCCGCCGCGGACAGATTCAGTCGATGGAGCCTGTCAGCGGAGCACAGGAGATCACCGCTATGGTTCCGTTGTCCGAGATGTTCGGCTACGCTACCGACCTGCGTTCCATGACGCAGGGCCGCGGACAGTATTCCATGGAGCCCAGCCACTTTGCTGAGGTTCCGAAGTCCATTCAGGAAACCATTGTATCGGCTCGTGCAAAGAACTGATACAGGTCAACCATAAAAAAATTAAAAATAAGTATAACGGAGGAAATTCAAAATGGCAAAAGCTACATTTGAACGCACCAAGCCCCACGTAAACATTGGTACCATTGGTCACGTTGACCACGGTAAGACCACCCTGACCGCTGCGATCACCAAGACCCTTTCTTTGAAGAACGGTGCTGTCGAGGCTATGGCATACGACCAGATCGACAACGCTCCCGAGGAGAAGGCAAGAGGTATCACAATCAACACCAGACACGTTGAGTACGAGACTGACAACCGTCACTACGCTCACGTTGACTGCCCCGGCCACGCCGACTACGTTAAGAACATGATCACCGGTGCTGCACAGATGGATGGCGCTATCCTCGTTGTTGCAGGTACCGACGGTCCTCTCCAGCAGACCCGCGAGCACGTTCTGCTTGCTCGTCAGGTTGGCGTTCCCGCTATCGTTGTATTCATGAACAAGACTGACCTTGTTGATGACGAAGAGCTTCTGGATCTCGTTGAGATGGAAGTCCGTGACCTCCTCTCCTCCTACGATTTCCCCGGCGATGATCTGCCGATCATTCGCGGTTCTGCTCGTAACGCTCTCGAGTCCGCTAGCACTGACGTTAACGCTCCCGAGTATGCTCCTATTTGGGAACTGATGGATGCTGTTGACAGCTACATTCCTACTCCCGAGCGTCAGGCTGACCTTGACTTCTTGATGCCCGTTGAGGACGTATTCTCCATTTCCGGCCGTGGTACTGTTGCAACCGGTAGAGTTGAGCGTGGTACCGTTAAGGTTGGTGACGTTGTTGAGGTTGTCGGTCTGACCGACGAGAAGAAGCAGACCACCGTTACCGGTGTTGAGATGTTCCACAAGCTGCTGCCCCAGGCAGAGGCTGGTGACAACATCGGCGCACTGCTCCGTGGTGTTGCTAAGGACGAGATCGAGCGCGGACAGGTTCTTGCTAAGCCCGGCTCCGTTCATCCTCACACCAAGTTTGTTGGTCACGTATACGTTCTGACTGAGAAGGAAGGCGGCCGTAAGAAGCCCTTCTTCGCAGGCTACAGACCTCAGTTCTACTTCAGAACCACCGACGTTACCGGTGTTATCGAGCTTCCTGCAGGCGTTGAGATGTGCCGCCCCGGCGACAACGTTGATATGACTGTTGAGCTTATCACGCCCATCGCTTGCGAGGAGGGTCTCCGCTTCGCTATCCGTGAGGGTGGTAGAACCGTTGGTTCCGGCGTTGTTTCCACCATCATTGAGTAATTAATCATACTCACTATATGCAACGGGGCTGTTTACAGCCCCGTTGCCAAAATATCTTTGGGGATTGGTGAAATTCCATACCGGCGGTAAAGCCCGCGAACTCCAAAAGAGCCGAACAGGTGAGATTCCTGTGCCGACGGTACAGTCCGGATGAGAGAAGATAGTGTAGAGATCCCCGAATGCTTAGGCATTCGGATTTTCTTTTTACAGAAACATACCGTATCTTCTCCCCAAATTGGTTATGAGGGAGAAAAAACATGACAAATACCGTAAAAATCAAAAAGATAACGCTGACGGCGATGTTTTGCGCTCTGGCGTTCGTATGTACCCTGTACGTGAAAATCCCCGGGATCGCGGGATTTTTAACGCTTGACGTGAAGGATTCGTTGATTGTGCTTTCTTCACTGCTCTTAGGTCCCTTGTCAGGGGCTGTCGTTGCGGTGGCCGTTCCGTTTTTGGAGCTGGTGACCATCAGCAGCACGGGTGTGATCGGCTTTATTATGAATGCACTTTCCTCGCTGACCTTTGCGCTTGTGACGGGCTTGATCTACAAAATGAAAAAGAACATGACGGGGGCTGTGATCGGTCTGCTTGCGGGCGTGGTCTCGGTGACTGCCGTTATGCTGGTATTGAACCTGCTTTTAACACCCATTTATACGGGCATGCCGACCTCTACCGTGGCGGGCATGATCCCTAAGATTTTGTTGCCTTTCAATTTGGTGAAGGCATCCATGAATGCGGCTTTGGTGCTGCTGCTGTACAAGCCGCTGTCAAAATTATTGAGAAAAACGGGAATGATCCCCAAGCGCACCGCGCCCGCCGAGGGGCAACCGTCCGAGCATTCACGCTTACGGTCGGTGCTGGTTACGGTGATCGCCTTGGGTGTGATCGCCGCTGCTATGTGTGTGGTTATCTTTGTGCTGGGCATTCCTACATCATAAAAGAAAAGGATTGAAATATGATGCACGCCATTACGTCTGCTATTCAGAGCTTTTTCTTAGATACAGTGGGCAAGGAGCTTTGTGTGCTGTTTTGCTCTATGATCCCGATCATTGAGCTCAGAGGTGCCATTCCCATGGGCGCTGTGTTCGGCATGCCTTGGTATTTGACGTTTATCTTGTCGGTCATCGGCAATCTGCTTCCCGTGCCGTTTATTCTGCTGTTTATCAAGAAGGTCATCGTGTGGATGACGGCCTCTAAGGTGAGATTTTTTAATAAGTTTGCGGGCTTCCTAAACCGAAAGGTGGAGAAGAACCGTGAAAGGATTGCCAAGTATTCGTTTTGGGGGGTGGCGCTGTTTGTCGCCATTCCGCTTCCCGCTACGGGGGCATGGACAGGCTCACTTGTGGCGGCTATGATCGACATGAAGTTTTGGAAGGCTGTTTTGTCTGCTTTGATCGGCGTATTGATTGCAGGTGTGATCGTAACCGTGATCTCTTACGGCATTGCGGGCTTGGTAGGCTGTGCATAATGGCTCTGTGCGGAGCTTTTCGAAAGGAAGAAGAACATGAAAAAAGTATTATTTACCTCGGAGTCTGTGACAGAGGGACATCCCGACAAAATCAGCGATAAGATCTCCGATGCCATTTTGGATGAAATACTGCGTCAGGACCCCATGTCCCGTGTGGCATGTGAGACCTTCTGCACAACGGGCCTTGTGTCCGTGATGGGAGAGATCACGACGAGTGCCTACGTGGATATACAAAGCATCGTGCGAGAGACGGTGCGGGAGATCGGGTACACCCGTGCCAAGTATGGCTTTGACTGTGACAGCTGTGCTGTGATCAGCTCGATTCACGAGCAGTCTCCCGACATTGCCATGGGTGTGGATAAGGCACTTGAGGCGAAGGAAGGCACGATGGCGGACGACTTGGATACGGGAGCGGGCGATCAGGGCATGATGTTCGGCTATGCCTGCAACGAGACCGAGGAGCTGATGCCCATGCCCATTTCCTTGGCGCATAAGCTGGCACGCCGCCTGACCGACGTGCGCAAGGACGGCACGCTTGCCTATCTGCGTCCCGACGGTAAAACCCAGGTGACGGTGGAGTATCACGACGATACGCCCGTGCGTGTGGATACCGTGGTGGTATCCTCTCAGCACAGTGACAGTGTGACACTTTCGCAGATCCGAGAGGACGTGATCAAGCACGTGATCAAGCCCATCATTCCCGATAGCTTGATGGATGAGAATACCAAGATCTTTGTCAATCCCACGGGACGCTTTGTGATTGGCGGTCCTGCGGGTGACACGGGCTTGACGGGGCGCAAGATCATCGTGGATACATACGGTGGCTATTCCCGTCACGGCGGCGGTGCATTCTCGGGCAAGGATCCGACCAAGGTGGACCGCTCGGCATCCTACGCCGCCCGTTACGTAGCCAAGAACATCGTAGCGGCAGGCCTTGCCGATAAGTGTGAGCTTCAGGTGGCCTATGCCATTGGCGTGGCTCGCCCCGTTTCGGTGATGATCGATACCTTTGGCACAGCCAAATATGACGAGGCAAGCATTGCGGCAGCGGCCGAAAAGCTGTTTGATTTCCGCCCTGCGGCGATCATTCAAAAATTTGATCTGCGCCGTCCCATCTACTGCCAGGTGGCGGCATACGGACACATGGGCAGAGAAGACGTGGATGCTCCGTGGGAGAGACTTGACCTGGCCGATGCCTTGCGTGCAGAGGTTGTACAATAAAAAAGCAGAGCAGTCGGTTGCGATACAGTTGCAATCGACTTCTGCATATTCAGCGAAGGGAGGCGTGACACAGTGGCGTGGGAGCAGGAAAAGGAAGAGCTGATCAAGCTTGAGGGCAGCATCGAGAGCGTCATTTATACCAATGACGATACGGGCTATGCCATTTGTGACATGGCGACCGAGCGAGACGATATCGTCACTGTGGTGGGCGTTTTGCCCATGGTGGCAGAGGGCGATGCCGTTGTGGTATACGGCAGATGGCGGCATAATCCCAAGTACGGCCGAGAATTTGCCGTGTCGCAATACGAGCGGTATATGCCTGCCGATACGGCCTCCATTTTGCGCTATCTTTCTTCACGTGCCATCAAGGGCATCGGGCCGAAGACCGCTCAACGGATCGTGGAGCGGTTTGGAGAGGACACCTTCGACGTGATCGAAAACCACCCCGATTGGCTGACCGAGATCAAGGGTATTTCACGTAAGCTGGCCATGGAGGCAAGCGAGAATTTCAAGGAGCAGGCGGGCATGCGCTCTGCTATGATGTTTTTTCGTGAATACTTTGGGGCTGCCATGACGGTGCGAATTTACAAGCAGTGGGGCAGTGCCTGCGTGGACATTGCCAAGAAAAATCCTTACCGCCTTTGCAACGAGATCGACGGGATCGGCTTTGAGAGAGCGGATGCGATCGCCGTGTCCTTTGGCATGGCACAGGACAGCCTTGACCGCATGATGAGCGGTGTTCTCTACGTGCTGTCCAAAAACGCTATACGCCATGGCCACACCTGCCTGCCAAGACGTATGCTTGTGCAGGCGACGGCTGAGCTTTTGGGTGTTGATGGGGAGCAGATCGAGCGTGCCATCACCGAGCTTTTGCGCAAGGGACAGCTGAACTATACCGTGTGGGAGCGGGAGCAGATGATCTACGACCGTGAGTCGTATCAGAACGAGAAGTACATTGCCGAGAAGCTGCAGTTGTTGGATACCGTGTGCTCTGCCGTGTCTCTGCCCGATATTGACCGTTTTATTGAGCGGGAGGAGGCGAGCAACGGCATCGCCTATGCGGCAGGACAAAAGGCGGCCATCGCCGATGCCCTGCGCTACGGCGTGATGATCCTCACAGGAGGCCCCGGAACGGGTAAGACCACCGTGGTGCGTGCCTTGCTTCACATTTTTGATTCGATGGGCTTTGACATCGCCCTGGCAGCCCCTACGGGGCGTGCCGCCAAACGGCTTTCGGAGTCTACCTCAATGGAGGCCAAGACTATCCACCGTCTTTTGGAGATGACTTATTCCGAGAACGGCAAGGCCATGTTTAACCGAAACGAAAACGAGCTGTTGGACGAGAGCGTTATTATTTTGGACGAGGCGTCCATGATCGATAGTGCCTTGATGGCGGCTCTTTTGCGTGCCGTAAAGCCGGGGGCAAGGCTGATCATCATTGGTGATGCCGATCAGCTCCCCTCGGTGGGAGCGGGTAACGTGCTTCACGATATTTTGGACAGCAGCCGATTTGCTACCGTGCGTCTTTCCGAGATCTTCCGCCAGGCGGGGCAGAGCATGATCGTGACCAATGCCCATGCTATCAACCGAGGCGACTATCCCGTACTGACGGTCAAGGACAACGATTTCTTCTTCTTGCCCCGTCAGAATGATTGGCAGATCGCCGCAACGGTGGTGGATCTGTGTCAAAACCGTTTGCCGAGAACGTACGGAGAGATCGCCAAGAACGGCATACAGGTGATCACGGCCTCCCGCAAGGGTGAGGCGGGCACGGAGCATCTCAACGTCATGCTTCAGCAGGCTCTCAATCCGCCAAGGGCGGGGAAGCGGGAGTTCCGCTTCCGTGACGTGGTGTACCGTGAGGGCGACCGCGTGATGCAGATCCGCAACAATTACGATATGCTGTGGCAGAGAGAGACGGACGGAAAGGACGGAAGCGGTATCTTTAACGGCGACATCGGGCACGTTCAGGAGCTTTTGCCCGATGAGCAGAAGATGGTGGTGCTGTTTGACGATCGCCGTGTGATATACGATCTGACGCTGCTTGACGACCTGGAGCATGCGTATGCTATTACCGTGCATAAGAGTCAGGGCAGTGAATATCCCATCGTCATTCTTCCCATGTGCACGGCCGCACCGATGCTGCAAACACGCCACTTGCTGTATACCGCCGTGACCCGTGCTCAGCGCATGGTGATTTTGGTGGGCATGGAGGACGTGGTGCATCGCATGGTGGATAACGACCAGCAATCCATGCGCTATACGGGACTTGGCGAGCGTCTGAGAAAGGCGGAGGAGCGGGCATGACGGCAAGAGAGCTTTGGCAACGCTTTTTTCTGATACGGACGTGTGCCTCTTGCGGCGAGCTGCTGCGCTTTGAAGAGCGGGAGGAGGCCTTTTGCCCGTCCTGCCGTGAGGTGTGGGATAAGGAAAAGGTGTGCTCCTGCGGGCAGTGCCTGCAATCGGTGAGCGAATGCCGCTGTATGTCGGACAACCTGTCAAAATCGGGCATGCTGGCCTTGCGGCGTCTGACCTTTTACGAGACGGATGGCGGCAGTGCCTCTCGCCGAGCGGTGCTTTTTTTGAAGGATAACCGCAATCGCCGAGTAGCCAAGTTTTTTGCCCTTCAGCTGGCGTTTGTTCTGCGTGAGGAGTGCGAGCTTTTGGGGGTGTCACCCACAGAGCTTGTGGTCACTTACGCACCCCGTAGCGACAAGGCGGTCTTGCGCCGAGGCTTTGACCAGGCGGCCTTGATCGCCGAGGCACTT
>SVTU01000032.1:10170-12459 GCA_015063655.1 Oscillospiraceae bacterium | reverse complement strand
CCGCTAAGGGCTACGCAGGCCCCTGCTTCAGCCTTGGCACAACGGGCGGAACGCTCATTATGTGCTTGATCTTCGGCCACTTCGGACGCATCGGCGGCTTCTCGCTCAAGGTTTCCGAGACCACGGCCAAGGTATTCCGTGAGTTTGGCTTGATGCTGTTCCTTATCGGAGCGGGTGTCAGCGGTGGTGTCTCGCTCGTCAGCGAGATCAGCAAGTCCGAGCTTGGTGCCATGATCGTGGTATACGGTCTGATCGGCGGTGCCGTCATGACACTTGTTCCTATGATCATAGGCTTCTTTATCGCCAAGTATCTGCTGAAGCTCAACCTGCTCAACAACCTTGGCTCGATCACAGGCGGTATGACCTCCACGCCCGCTCTCGGCACGCTGATCAACACAGCGGGAACCGATGACGTGGCAGGTGCCTATGCCTCAACGTATCCCATTGCCCTGGTGCTGATCGTGCTGGCTTCCCAGCTGATTATTACCTTGATGGCATAATCCAAATTGATAAAAACAGGGTGGCGGACTCCATGGAGTCCGCCACCCTGTTTTTCTATTATTTCCAATACTTCATTTTGTTTCCATACCATTTCAACCGAGAAGCACGAGCGGCACGTAGCCAACTGTGGCATGATCCTGAATTTCAAACTCCAGCACGACTCGGTTGGTCACGTCAACCCTCTCACCCGCACGGATCACCACGTCGATCTCGGGGTCACGCACGTCGCCCAGCATATTCTTATAGGCCATGCGCACAAAGCGTGTCTCGCCCTCAACGGTAAAGCCCTCGGGCAACAGCCAGCGCAGGCGCAGGTTGGTGGGACAGTTTCCGTAAATACGGCACAGGTTCTCAAAGCGCACGTGAACGTGCACCTCACCCATGGGCTTGATATCGGGTGCTTCTACGGTGCTGATGGTAGCACGCACAGGGCCAAAGGTATACTCAGCCGCATAGGGACGCAGGGAGCGGAGATAGTCGGCCACGGCTGTGTTCTTGGCAAACGTCTCGCTCACGTCAGCCGCCCAATCGCTCTCACCGTCACTCAGCTCCACGTCGGCGGCGTTGGCAAACAGCACGTGCGGGGCTTGGCGCACCACACGCTCGGTAAGCTCCGTGCAGGTCTTCGGCACGGTCGTCAGCACACCCGTTGCCACGGAGATGGTGATAATGGTATCTCCGATATGGGCCTGCCAGTCGGCGGGGATGCCCTCTTTTCCATACATAATGCCAAGCGTTGCACCCACCGTCGCGGCAGTGCAGTCGGTATCGTCTCCGCAGTTAATAGCGGCCAGCATGCTTCGCTTAAAGTCGCCCTCGCCCCACAAAAGCCCCAGCACGGCATACGCCACGTTCGAGGGGGCTTGGAACCAACCGTCGCCAATGTCGGCGTTACGCTCCAAGATAAAGTCCCGTGCCTCTCGCTCGCTCATGTGCTGATCGTAGCAATCCACCAGGGCACGAATGCTGTCTGCCATGCGGCTCTCGGTGGGAATATTGGCAAGGCCGATGGCGATCAGCTTGCGAATATCCTTTTCCACAAACGCCGCACTCTGCATGGCGGCCACGAAGGCGGCGGCATACGTACCCTCGCCCACACCGTGATCGACCTTGGCATCCTCAATGGCATAGCGTGCGGCCACCTCAGGGGCGGCAGGCGCCATACAAGCCCACACCTCGGTGCGGATCCATGCGCCGTTGGAATGCTTCCACAAATTCTTATAATCTCCGCAGGCAGGTGCGGGAATGCCCATACGCATATTGACCTTACCGATGCCGTATTCGTTCCAGTGAGGCGGAATGAATCTCACCCAAAAATCTCCCAGCGTTTGGCAATTGATGGCCTTGGGGCCAAGCTTCTCCGTGGCGTGAAGCCATACGAGCTGAAGGTCAAGGTCATCGTTGGGCAACGGCTCGCCCGCAGGCGTAACGTACCCCTTAACGTCCAAATACTCCCGTTTCTTCTCAAACGGGCCGCCCATCGTGCCACCGATATTCTTGCCGATCCAGCAGGCATACACCTTATTGCGATAGTCTTCTCTGTTTAGCTTGATCATAAAAAAAGTCCTTCCTTTCTCAGCGATCCTTGCCATTAGTATAGCAAACGACGCAAAAAAAGGAAAGACCTTATTTTTACCTTGGCGGTTCGTTTTTTTACATGGTTTTGCGGTACGTGCCAAAGGGCATACCGTAATATTTGAGGAAGGCACGGTACAAGGCACTCTTGGACTCAAAGCCGCAGCGGCGCGCCAGAGCCTCGACCGTGAGGGTTCGATCCTTGGCAAGCTT
>SVTU01000032.1:0-10070 GCA_015063655.1 Oscillospiraceae bacterium | reverse complement strand
ATACACGATCTCCAAAAAATCGTGACGGTGAAGCTCATTTGTCTCGTTTCCGTAATGAGTAAAGACGTGCAGAAGCGTATCCTTATCGATCAGCTTGGCAGATTCAAAGCGTTTCATAAGCACCCTCCTAAGAAAATGGGGCTGTCTCAAATCGACATTTGAGACAGCCCCTTTCATTTACTGAGCGGCATCTACAATCGCCGTAAACTTCTTGGCAACCAAGGAAGCTCCGCCGATGAGTCCGCCGTCTACGTTGGGCTTAGCCAACAGCTCTGCGGCATTGGCATCGTTCATCGAGCCACCGTACTGAATGGTTACCGTTTCGGCAACGTCTGCGCCGTACATGTCGGCCAAAACCTTGCGGATTGCACCGCAGGTCTCCTCAGCCTGCTCAGGCGTAGCCGTCAGGCCCGTCCCGATCGCCCAAACGGGCTCGTAGGCGATGATCACGTTCTCGAGGCTCTTGGCATCGATGCCCTCAAGGTCAAGCTTGGTCTGCATAGCCACGACCTCGTTGGTGATACCCGACAGTCTCTGCTCCTTGACCTCGCCAAGGCACAGAATGACCTTCATGCCTGCGGCAAGGGCCGCCTTGGTACGGAGGTTAACGGTGGTATCCGTCTCACCGAAATACTGACGGCGCTCGCTGTGGCCAACGATCACGTACTCAACGCCGATCTCACGGAGCATCTTGGCAGAAACCTCACCCGTGTAAGCACCCTTTTCCTCAAAGTGTACGTTCTCGGCACCGATCTTAATGTTAGAGCCCTCAGCGGCCTTCATAGCGGCTGCGATGGTAACGTAAGGAGCGCAGAAGATAATGTCGCACTGATCCTTACCTGCCACCATGGACTTAATCTCTTGAATGAACGCCTCGGCCTCAGAAGGAGTGAAGTTCATCTTCCAGTTGCCGGCGATCACGGTTCTTCTCTTGCTCGGATTCATGGTCTTTTTCCTTTCTTATTTGTCCATCAGGCAAGCGATACCGGGAAGCTCAAGGCCCTCAAGGAACTCAAGCGAAGCACCGCCGCCGGTGGAGATATGCGTCATCTTGTCGGCAAAGCCCAGCTTCTCTACGGCAGCTGCGGAGTCACCGCCGCCGATAATGGAGATCGCACCGCTCATAGCAACAGCACGGGCAACCGACTCGGTTCCTGCTGCGAAGTTCTTCCACTCGGAAACGCCCATAGGTCCGTTCCATACGACCGTGCCTGCGCCCTCGATGGACTTAGCAAACAGCTCCTGAGAAACAGGACCGATGTCAAGACCCATCCAGCCATCGGGAATGGCATCGGAATAAATGGTCATGCAGGTGGTATCCTCTTTATACTCTCTACCGATCACGTTATCAACGGGAATGATGAAGTTTACACCCTTTGCTCTTGCCTTATCCATCATTTCACGGGCAAGATCCAGCTTATCGTTCTCGCAAATGGAAGTGCCGACGGTGCTACCCAAAGCACGGAAGAAGGTATAGGCCATACCGCCGCCGATGATAAGCGTGTCGCACTTGTCGATGAGGTTGTTGATCACACCGATCTTATCGGAAACCTTAGCACCGCCGAGGATAGCCACGAAGGGGCGTGCCGGCTCGGTCAGAGCCTTACCCATCACGGAGATCTCCTTCTGAATGAGGAAGCCGCAAACGGCAGGCAGATACGCTGCCACACCTGCGGTGGAGGCATGTGCTCTGTGAACGGCACCGAAGGCATCGCTCACGAAGATCTCTGCCATAGAAGCCAGCTCCTTGGCAAACTCGGGATCGTTCTTGGTCTCTCTCTTGTCAAAGCGGGTGTTCTCCAGAAGCAGGATCTCGCCCTCCTTGAGTGCGGCTGCCATAGCCTTGGTCTCCTCACCGATGGTGTCGGGAGCAAGCTTGACTTCAACGCCGAGCAGCTCAGCCAGTCTCTTGGCAACGGGGGCCAGGGACAGCGAGGGAACGACCTCGCCCTTGGGCTTGCCCATGTGAGAGCAAAGAATGATCTTGGCGTTCTTTTCCATCAGGTACTTGATCGTGGGCAGGGCCTCTACGATTCTCTTGTCGGAGGTGATCACACCGTCCTTGAGCGGAACGTTGAAGTCGCAGCGAACAAGGATTTTCTTGCCGGCAACGTCAATGTCTTCTACGGTTTTCTTATTGTAGGTCATGTTCATATCCACCTTTCAAATATTTTCCACCTAATAATATAACACAAAAGAAAAAATATATCAAGACTTATTTGTTAAATAATTCACTTTTTTTGCACAAAAGCGTGTTTTCCCTGCCACGTTTGGCGGGAAAAGAGCATTTTATCGATATCGTTTAGCACCGAGACCTTGCGCTTGCTCCACAGAGGGGCAAGCAGGTCATCTGCCATACCGTCTCCCGTCAGCCGACCGATCACCACCCTCGGCGGAATGCGCTCCAAGGCCTCTACCACCGTTTCGATATACGCCTCCCTGGCCATCGGCACATACTCCCCCCGCTCGTACATATCGCCAAGCTCCGTTCCACGGAGACAGTGGAGCAGATGGATTTTGATCTGGTCGGGCGAGAGAGCCACGGTATCCTCAACCGTGCGCAGCATGTCCGCTTTCGTTTCCCCGGGCAGGCCAAAGATCACGTGCACGCAGATCCCGATGCGCTCCGAAGCCGCCCGCAGGCGGCGCACGCCGTCGCAAAAGGTGGCAAAATCATGCCCTCGATTGATCCGCTTCGCCGTTTCGTCGGAGGAGGATTGAAGCCCCAGCTCCACCGTAAGAGCCGTGCGCTCGGCAAGCTCGGCCAGCAGAGCAACCGTCTCATCGGGCAGGCAGTCGGCACGGGTGGCAACGGCGAGGCCCACCACGCCCCGAGAGGCAAGTGCCTCCTCATATCTGCTCCGCAGGACCGGGACGGGAGCATACGTATTGGTATGCGCCTGAAAATAGGCAATACAGCGATCGGTCTGCCACTTGGCAGACAGCCTCTCTCTGGCGGAGCGTATCTGCTCGGTAATGCTGACGTCGGGGGTCATGGCAAAATCACCGCTCCCCCGAGGAGAGCAATAGATACAGCCGCCCGTGCCGCAACGCCCGTCGATATTCGGGCAGGTAAAGCCCGCATCAAGCGGAAGCTTCGCCACCTTGCCGCCAAACTGACGGCGCATGGCGTAGTCATAGGTATGATATCGCTTGTTGCTGTCGGAATAGGGGAACGGATTATCCGTTCTCTGCGTATGCTTCATGCCTTATCCCCCCTTTTCTTCCCTTTCATTGTACCACACGCCGTGGCTTTTGTAAACAAAAAGTTGTGCAAGCACGCCCGTCATATCTATGCCTCGGACGCCATACAATAAAGACAAGAAAGGGGGGGAGACGTATGCGGTGGCTATGCTGCTTGCTCTCGGTTTGCCTTGCACTGTGCCTCGGTGCTTGCAGGCAGGAGCGTACGGCCGAGGAGATCCTATGCGAGCTCGCCTCGTCTCTGTCCTTGCCCGCAGGCGAGCTGTATATGGCGAGTGCCAAGGAGGGGGAGGCGCATCATCTGCCCGCAGACACCGTGCGCACGCTCTACGGTGACGGGGACGGTGAGTATCTGATCCCACGCCTTGAGGATTATGCCATTCTCCTCTGCGCCCACACCTACCCCTCTGAGATCGCCGTATTTGTCTGCCGCAGTCTTACGGACAAGGATGAGGTGCGACGCATGGCACTGACCCGTGCCGACATGCTTGAAAGTCTGTTTGCCGACGGCGATGCGCTTGGCTCGCACGTATGTGTGTACGAAAAGGGGCGCACCGTCATCATTCTGGCCACCGACGACCCGCAAAGGGCTTACAAAGCCGCAGCACGTGCCATGCGATAAGGGGCTGTCTCACTTGTGAGACAGCCCCTCTTCAATTAATCTCTGTCATACAGCAAAATCTTCGCGTCCTCAAGTGTCTGCCGCCATGGCTCACTCGGGGGAACGTCGGTCACCACGGCATGCACCTCGTCAAGCTCACCCATATGGACCAAGGACACCTTGTCAAGCTTGGAGTGGTCTACGCCAAGAATGGTGTGCCGCACCGAGGCCATCATGGCTCGCTTCAGCTCGACCACCTCCTCGGACGTATCGGAGATGCCCCGTTGCCTATCCAAGCCCTTGCAGGAAAGAATGGCATAGTCGGCATAATATTGCCCCGCCGTCCGTTGCGCCACGTCCCCATAAAAGGCCATCGCCTCGCCCTCGAAGCGGCCGCCCGTGGAGACCACGTGCCAATCGTGACCGCTCGGCAAAGACACCAAGATCTCCACCGAATTGGTAATCACGGTCAAGCGGTGCTTATGCGCCATGCTCTGCACCGTAAACAGTGCCGTAGTACTGGCGTCCAGCATCACGCTGTCACCGTCGTGAATGAGGGTGGCAATGCGCTCGGCAATGCGCTTCTTGGCCGCCACGTTGGTCTGCTTGCGCACCGTATACGGAAGCTCACGCACCTCGTTGTCAAGGCGCACCGCCCCGCCGTAGGTCTTGCGGGCATAGCCCTCGGCCTCAAGCCGCTCCAGATCCCTGCGAATGGTCTCCTCGCTCACCCCGTAGCGTTGCGCCAGGGCACTCACCACCACGTTGCCTGTGAGCATCAGCTCCTCAAGGATCTCGCCCCGTCGTTGTACGGGCAGGATGCTGCCCCGTGCGGTATCCATGCTCAGGAGAGACGGTCGGCAGGGTGCTTGCCCTTCAGACCAAACTGACGGCGGATCTCATACAGACGAAGCACCTGCTCCTCGCTCAACAGCTTCGGTCCGCCCAGCATCTTGGATTGATACAAAAGCTGTGCATAAAACTCAAGAGACTCCATCTTGTGATACGCATTGAGAAGCGAATCCGAGAAGGAGAGTGCGCCGTGATTGGCAAGAAGCACGGCGTCATAGCTCTGCAGGTAGGGAGCAACGGCATCGGGGATCTCCTCGGTGGAGGGCGTACCGTAGGCGGCGATCGGCACCTCGCCAAGGGCGATCACGGCCTCGGGCATGATCGGCTCGGTGAGCGGAATGCCCGCAATGGCAAAGCTGGTAGCATACAGCGGATGGGCATGCACCACGCTCATCACGTCGGGACGCTCACGGTACACACGCATGTGCATCTTGATCTCGGAGGAGGGACGGAAGCCCTCGTTCGCCTCGATCACTCGCCCCTCGGCATCCACCTTGCAAATGTACTCGGGGGTCATAAAGCCCTTGGATACACCCGTAGGGGTGCAAAGAAATTCATTGTCGCCGAGCTTCACGGAAATGTTGCCGTCGTTGGACGCCACCATACCCTTGTCGTAGATTCTCTTTCCAATGTCGCAGATCTGTTGCTTGATCTCTAATTCTGTCATACTGATCGTCTCCTTTATTGATCAAAATATAGGGTTCTTACGCAACACATCATACCACATCGATACGCCTCTGTCAAGCACGTTTTTTGTTTTTTGTTGTTTTTTGATATTTTTTCTTTGTTTTATGTGGATTTCGTGTCAAAACAAATACCGCTAAGACGCAAGCGTCTTAGCGGTTTTTGTTTTCTTATTCAAAATCAATGCACTTTTCGAAATCCTCTTTTTCTGCACCGCACTTGGGGCAGACCCAATCGGCGGGAAGATCCTCAAAGTCAGTTCCCTCGTCGATCCCGTTTTCCACGTCACCGCGAGAGGGCTTATACACGTATCCGCAAAGCTCGCAAATGTAGTTCATATATCCTCCGATATCATGTGATAACGCCATTCGGCATTATATATGATAATACGCCGCAGGCGTCTTGTCAAGCAATATTTTACCGATTTTGCCCATTTTTTTCAATTTTGTACAGGTTGCACGAAAATAAGCCGCAGAAGCCTCTGCCTGCAAGCAATCATACGCAAATTTCTCAAAAAAAATTCGAAAAAAATATCCCCTGCTTTTTAGGGCAGGGGGTGGAAAAGCTCCCAAAGATGATTAAATCTTCGGGGGCTTTTGTTAAATGGTAACGGAAGGAATTATATCGGTTATTCCTTTTGCCGCCTTATACATTCTCTGCATAATGGTGTTTTCGGTCAAGTATTCAAGTCCTTTTAATGTAATTCTAATGCCCGAATCTTCAATTTCAAGCTCGCCCGTTGCATCCACAAAAACGCGAATGCCTTTTATGTAACCAACATCAACCATCATTTCAATATATCTTGCCCACCGTTCCTTACTAACTCCAAGTTTCTCGTGATTGATTTGCGATATATCAAATTCGGGGTAGTCCATAGCCTTTTCGAGTGTTTTTAGGATTTTATATATGCACTTGAAATTGTCGTTCATTTTAAGCCTCCATTTTATATTTTTAGTTTTCTTGTTATCAATAATCTTTCCTTGCAATGTGTGCACTCGAAAGAGTTGACTTTTTCGATGGGAATGTCTTTGGAAACCGGCTCAAAATATCCTTGGTTGCATGAATGACATTTGACCTTCTCTCCATTTAATATTTTAATATATTCCGATGCCATTAAAATCTCCTTTCGGTAAGTATCCATAATTTTCACTTACAAAATCAATTATTTTTTTCAAATCCTCTTGTTTTATCTCACTGTGTCGGTGTTTGTACTCCATAATGTAGCAATTTATTTCATCAGCTTGAGTATATAGCCAATTATATTTTTTGTGTGCAACTTCGTGTATCAATGTATCCACAGCATTTTCTAATGATTCACAGTTTGTGGCAAATATTTCAATATCTTTTCCTCTAATTTGTCCCATAACATTAGCAGGAACATTAACATCATAATTCATTGTTACAAACAGTCCTTCGTCTTCAATGTATTTAACGATTTCTTTTCCTATTTCTGAATTTTGAAGGTCGTTCTCCATATCATCAAAAGAAAACACGCCGTTTTGTGTTTCATTGTGGATGTTAATTGCTCTGTCAGATAACTTTTTATTTATGATATCACCGCCCGCATCGTTTGTCAATACATTTTGCGGTTTCTGTACGGTCAATCTTCGCTTGTCTTTTGCAATGCCCGTAACATCGGAGATTTCGTCATACTTGCTTTGAAAGGTCTTTATGCGGTTTTTGAGTTCCTTTATTTTTGCTTCATTGCCGCCAAGAGCAGAAAGCGCGTTGATTTCGTCCTTTGACTTTCGTATATCCGTTTCAAGCTCTCGCATTGATTGGCTCCAACCGTAGCCGTCCTTTTCGATATTGCCTATCTTGTAAAGCCGTTTGTCCTGCTCGTCAAACCGCCTTACTTCTTTTGCTCGGTCTACTTTTTGGCAGCGCTTCATATAGTAAACAAGAGCTTTAAGGAGGGATCGCATGAACCGACTTCGCCAACTGATCATGAACGGACTGCTGCTGACCGCTGTCTCGCTTGTCATGCGGGGCGTGGGCGTCAGCTTTGGGGTCTATCTCTCCAACCGTGTGGGGGCAGAGGCCATGGGGCTGTATTCCCTCATCACGGGCATATACGCCTTTGCCGTCACCTTAGCCACCTCGGGGATCGCCCTCGCCTCTGTCCGCATGATCTCGGAGGCCATGGGCAAGCAGGGCGGCGCATGCGGAAAAACGCCCACCGTCAGACGCATTCTCGGCGTATGCTGCGGATACGGGCTTGCCTGCGGCATCGGGGCTTGCTGTCTTCTCTTCTCTCTCTCCCGCCCCATCGGGCTCTATCTGCTCCGTGACGAGCGAAGCATTCTGCCCCTGCAGATTCTCTCCCTCACCCTGCCCTCTCTGTCGCTGTGCGCCGCTCTCTCGGGCTATTTCACCGCCACTCGGCGTGCCTATAAGAACGCCGTCTCACAAATGGCGGAGCAGCTGCTCCGCATTCTGTTCTGCTCTCTTCTGCTGACCTATCTGTTCGCCTCGGATGCCGAAATCGCCTGCGTCTGCATCGCCCTTGGCGGCACGGTGGCGGAATGGCTCTCCCTGCTTGTGCAGTGGCTTCTCTACGCCGTCGAGCGAAGGCAAAGGCAGGACACCCCCGCCCCCCGTGCGGGGACACTGCGCCATACCCTATTGGGGATCACCCTACCCGTCATGCTCAGCAGCATGCTTCGCTCGGGGCTTGTGACGGCCGAGCATATTCTGATCCCATGGAGCTTGGAGCGGAGCGGGGCGGATCGCTCCGCCTCTCTTGCCGCCTACGGCGTGGTGCATGGCATGGTTCTGCCCGTCATCTTCTTCCCCTCGGCGATCCTGTCCTCCTTTGCGGGGCTGATGATCCCCGAGGTAGCAGAGGCACAGGCGGCAGGAGAGAAGGCACGCACCGACCGCATCTGCGCTCGGGTGCTGGCCCTTTCCCTTCTCTTCGCCATCGGAACGGCAGGCATCATGACCGCCTTTTCCTATGAGCTTGGCACGTGCATCTACCCCAATACCAATGCGGGCACGTACATTCGTCTGCTTGCCCCCCTCATTCCCATCATGTATGCGGACACCGCCACCGATGCCCTGCTCAAGGGTCTTGGCGAGCAGGTCTATACCATGAAGATCAACGTCATCGATGCCCTGCTCTCTGTTATCCTCGTTCCGCTTCTCATTCCCTTCCTCGGCATCATGGGGTATATCGTGGCTGTGTACGTCACCGAGACCTTCAATACCGTGATGAGCGTATGGCGGCTGCTACGTGTGACGGGGCTTCGCCCCCGCCCCGTGCAATGGATCTTCCTGCCCCTTGGCGCCGTCATTCTCGCCTGCACCGTCACACGGTATCTGTTCGCCCTTTTGCCTCCTCTGCCCATCTCGCCCCTGCGCCTATGCCTGCATCTGGGCTGTGCCGCCCTGCTGTATCTTGGCGTATGCGCCCCGCAGGTACGCTCAAAAAATCAGAAAGTCTCTGCATAATCCTGCCAAAAGCACCGCACAATAAGAAAAAAAGGCAGGAATCCTATGTGTACAGCCATTCTCAATCGCACGGGCGTGCCGCTGGTGGGGCGCACGCTTGACCTTGAATGCTCCTACGGAGAGGACGTTGTGATCATCGGACGTCATTATATCAGCCGTCCTCTCTTCGGCCACACCCTCGACCGACATTTTGCCATTCTCGGCATGGCAACGGTGCGCCACGGCACACCGCTGTTATATGACGCCGTCAACGAACGGGGGCTGTGCATGGCGGCCTTGCATTTTCCCCGCAGTGCCGTCTATCACACGCCAAAGCCCGATAAGCTGAACATCCCCTCCTATGCACTCATATCGCATATTTTGGGGCACTGCGACAGTGTGGCGTCTGCCCGTCGGCTTCTATTGGATACCAACGTCACCCAGCAAAGCTTTTCGCCCGAGCTTCCCGCCTCCTCTCTGCATTGGCTGATCGCCGACCGCACGGGGGCTATCGTGGCAGAGCCATTGGCCGACGGTCTGCAGCTGCACGATGCTCCGCTCGGGGTGCTGACCAACGAGCCGCCCTTCCCCTTCCACGAGGCGCACGTCACGCAATATCTTGCGCTCGGCCCGTATTCACCGCCAAACAGCCTTTGCCCCACCGTGCCGCTCTCCCCCTACGCACGGGGCTTTGGAGGCATGGGCCTACCGGGGGATTATTCCTCGCCCTCACGCTTTGTGCGAGCCGTCTTTGCTCAAGCGCACACCGTCCACGGAGAGACACGGCAGGAGGAGACTCGGCGCATGATGGACGTGCTGGGAGCCGTATCCGTCCCCGCAGGGTGCGTGCGCACCGAGCGAGGCGAGGCAGTGCGCACCGTCTATCAAGCCGTAATGGAGCTTGACGACATGACCTATCACGTCCGCTCCTACCGAGACGACACCCCCTGCCGCATTCATGCCGACACGGCTCTGATCGAAAGCAGCCGTCTGCTTCGTGTCCCCGTGCTCTCACCGCCAAGCAGGGACGAACCTATGTGTTCGTCCTCAGGCATTCGCAGAACGCCCCTACGGTAAAACATGATGGGTGTCCGTAGGGAAGGCGTTTCGCCTCCCACTTACGCCAAAAACAGGTGCTGTATCACATTGGTATGTGATACAGCACCTGTTTTTTGTTATGCCAGCACCTTGATGATGATCTTGCGGATCTTCTCGGGTGCGGACGTGACTGCCATACCGGGAGCGTGAGGCTCACCGGGATAGATCACGGTGAATTTACCGGGGTACATGACGACCG
>SVTU01000031.1 GCA_015063655.1 Oscillospiraceae bacterium | reverse complement strand
AGCATGCCCTTCATGGCATCCGTGATCTCATTGATGCAGTCGTAAATCACACGGTAGGTGCGGATATCCACGCCCTGTCTCTCGGCACTATCGATAGCGGCCTTATCGGGACGGACGTTAAAGCCAACGATAATGGCATTGGAGGCACTGGCCAGCATAACGTCGCCCTCTCGGATACCGCCTGCGGCGGCATGAATGACACGCACCTTGACCTCTTCGTTCGAGATCTTCTCAAGCGACTGCTTCACGGCCTCGGCAGAGCCGCCCACGTCGGCCTTAACGATGATGTTAAGCTCCTTAACGCCCTCAGAGATCTGTGCGAACAGATCGTTGAGGTTGGCTCTGGCATTGGCCTTGAATACCTCTTCCTTGGCGGCGGCACGGCGCTGGTCTGCCAGCGTTCTTGCCATTCTCTCATCCTCAACGGCATTGAACTCGTCACCCGAGGACGGAACGTCGGCAAGACCGATGATCTCCACAGGCACGGAGGGTCCTGCCTCCTTGAGGTTTCGGCCGTTGTGGTCGGTCATGGCTCTCACACGTCCCACAGCTGTTCCCGCAATCACGATATCGCCGATGTGAAGCGTACCGTTCTGCACCAGCACCGTAGCCACAGGGCCGCGGCCCTTATCCAGCTTTGCTTCGATGATGATACCCTTGGCATGGCGGTTGGGATTGGCACGAAGCTCCTTGACCTCGGCCACGAGCAGCACGTTCTCCAGCAAATCGTCGATGCCCGCACCCGTAAGGGCAGATACGGGAACGCAAATGACGTCACCGCCCCATTCCTCAGGCACAAGGTCGTACTTGGTCAGCTCCTGCTTGATGGCATCGGGGTTCGCCGTGGGCTTATCCATCTTGTTGATAGCCACGATGATATCGATGCCTGCGGCCTTGGCATGGTTGATGGCCTCAATGGTCTGAGGCATGATGCCGTCGTCGGCTGCCACGACCAGAATGGCAATATCGGTTGCCTGCGCACCTCTGGCACGCATGGCGGTAAAGGCCTCGTGGCCGGGGGTGTCGAGGAAGGTAATATCCTGTCCGTTGACCTTCACACGGTATGCACCGATGTGCTGGGTGATACCGCCCGCCTCGCCTCTGGTGACGTTGGTATGGCGAATGGCATCCAAGATCGAGGTCTTACCGTGGTCAACGTGACCCATAACGCACACAACGGGCGCTCTGTCCACAAGGCTTGCCTCGTCGTCGGTCTCCTCCTCGAATAGCTTCTCCTCAATGGTGACCACTACCTCCTTGGTGGCGGCAATGCCCATCTCGTCTGCCACGATGGCGGCCGTATCGTAATCCACGGTCTGGTTGACCGTGACCATCATACCAAGCATCATCAGTCTCTTCACGATCTCAGCCGACGTGACCTTCAAACGGGAAGCGAGGTCGCTGACCACGATCTCCTCGGGCAGCGTCACGCTGACGGGTGCTTTGGTAACGGGTGCTTTGGCAGCGCCCGGCTTCTTGCCGTTCTTGCCAAAGCGGTTCTTCTGCATACCGCCGTTCTGTGCGCCCTGCTTCTTCACTCGCTGGTTGCCGCCCCGCATATCCGAAACGGCATCGGGCACAAACGTATCCAGCTTTTCATCGTACTTGGAGAGGTCCACAGAGCCTGCTCTCATATCCACCACACGGGTAGCGCCTCTCTGCTTATTGGAGACCTCGCCCTTTTGTGTTTGCGCACGAACGATCACCTGGGGCTTAAAGGTATCCTTGGGACCACCCACTCTGGTTCCCTCACGATCCTTATCACGGAAGCCTTGTGCGCCGTTGCTTGCGGGACGTCTGTCCTGCTGTCCGCCCTGGCGAGGACCGCCAAAGGGATTGGCAAAGCGATCGTTGCCTGCGGGTCTTTGACCCTGCGCACCGCCTCGGAAGTCGGGACGGGGTGCGCCGCTCGTGTTGGCATTGAAGCCGCCCTGGGTGCGCTCACGGGGCGTAAAGCCACCCTGCGCAGCTGCGGGGCGGTCGCCTCTCTGAGGCGCTCTTCCCTGCTCGGGCATCTGTCTTGCCGCACCCTGGCGCATGTCGGGACGACCGACAGGTGCGCCCTGTCTTGGCCCATTGCCTGCGCCCATACGTGCGGGGGCGTTGTCTCTTGCCGTACTCTGCTGTGCGGCAGGGGCTGTTCTCGGCTGTGACTGCTTGGGCGCCTCTTGCTTGGGTGCCTCTTGCTTGGGCGCCTCCTGCTTCGGGGCCTCCTGCTTCGGCGCCTCCTGCTTCGGTGCCTCCTGTTTGGGGGCCTCCTGCTTCGGCGCCTCCTGCTTCGGCGCCTCCTGCTTGGGGGCCTCCTGCTTCGGTGCCTCCTGCTCCTTGACAGGCTCGGGGGTTACCACCCTTGCGGGGATATACGTCTGCCCCGACATATACGCATCGATATTCTGTATCTGATGCTCTCTTGTCAAAAGCTCAAACAGAACGTCGAATTGTGCAGGCTCTAAGGCGGATTGGGTTTTCACCGCGATCCCCTTATCGGCGAGAATATCCGTCAAAGCCTTGCTCTTGACGTTCAAGTCCTTTGCTAACTGATTAACCTTAAATTGAGAATTTGTTGCCATATCTCTACCGTACCTTTCAGACGAATGGGGTCTGCCTTTCTTGGTTATGCGGTCAAGTTGCGCTCAACCGAATCGTACATATTGCTCTGTCAGACGACAAATCCCGTCATCCGACACCGCCACCGCTGCCAGCGGCGCCGACTTACCGACGGCCTCTGCCAGGGCCTCTCCGCCGCACGGAAGCATCACAAGCCTTACGTGATAAAACGCACAGCGATCCATAATTCTTTTTTTGGTGTTCTCGGATATGTCACTTGCCGCAAACACCAGGCGCGGCATGCTCTGCCCGCCGTGACGCAGGCTGTCACATATCATGGGAACGCCGAAAATCAGCTTGCGTGCTCTGGCGCCCATGCCCAGTGCCATCAACAGCTTCTTTTCCTCAATCACCGTTATGGCGTTACTGTCCGACATGCTCCGTCAGCTCCTCCTCCATGCGTGCGTATACCTCATCGGATACACGGCACTCCAGGTTCTTTTCGATCCTTCCCGATTTTCTGGCTCTCGCCAAGCATCGGGCAGAGGGGCAAACGTATGCGCCTCTTCCCGATTTCTTTCCTGTGAAATCGAGCGAGACCTCGCCCTCGGGGGAGCGGACCACACGCAAAAGCTCACTCTTGGGCTTATGCTCATTACAGCCAAGGCATTGCCTTAGCGGGATCTTTCTTTTCTTCTGCTCCATCGCGGCTTCCCTTTATTTGTCAGTCTGCCTTGATGTCGATCTTGATGCCCGTCAGACGGGCGGCGAGACGTGCGTTCTGTCCTTCCTTACCGATCGCCAAGGAAAGCTGATCGGGGGCTACCTGCACACGGCAGGCACGCTCGGCCGTCATGGTCACGGAAAGCACCGTGGCGGGCGACAGGGCGGCGGCTACGTACTCCTCTACGCTCTCGCTGTAGCGCACAATGTCGATCTTCTCGCCTCTGAGCTCATCCACGATACCCGAAATTCTCATACCGTGGTTACCGATGCATGCGCCAACGGCATCCACGTCCTCGTCACGGGAGAACACGGCGATCTTGGTGCGGGAGCCTGCCTCACGTGACACGCCCTTCACCAGCACGATACCGTCCTGGATCTCGGGAACCTCAAGCTCAAACATACGGCGTACCAACCCGGGATGCACACGGGACAGCGTGACAAGCGGGCCTCTTGCCTCACGGTTGACCTCCTGAACAAAGACCTTGATGCGGTCTCCCACAAGGAAGCTCTCACCCGGAATCTGCTCGTTCTTGAGCAGCACGGCGTAGCTGGTGTCTGTTTGCAGCACCACGTTGCCGCTGATGGGATCGATCTTGCTGACGGTGGCGGTGATGATCTCCTCACGCTTGCTCTCGTAAGCGTCCTGCATCACCTTTCTCTCACCCTCTCGAATGCCCTGAATGATCACGGACTTGGCCGCACCTGCGCTCAGGCGGCGGAAGTCACGGGGCTTGACCTCGGTCTCCACCATCTTGCCGAGCGTGTACTTACGGCTGATGGCCTTGGCCTCCTCCAAGGAGATCTGACACTGAGGATTGGTGACCTCCTCCACGACCTCCTTCTGCAAATAGATCTTAATGTCCTCCTTCTCGGGGTCCATCGCAATGCGCATCAGGGAGCAAGAGCCATACTCCTTCTTGAGAGCGGACAAAAGAGCCGCCTCGATCTTTTCCAGCATATACTCCTTGGGAATGCCCTTTTCCTTTTCCAGAAGCTCCAGCGCAATAAAAAATTCCTTGTTTTTCATGTTCAACTCCTATAACGTACTGTCTTATTTATGAATCGACTCAAAAGTCGAAAACGGTCTTGATCTTAGCCACGGCGCTTGGTGAAAAGGTCATGATCTGCTCCTCGGACACGCCAAGGGCGATCTCGCCGCTCTCGGTATCCTCAAGCAGAACGCCTCGAAAGGCCTTCGCACCGTCAAGCGGGGCATACAAGCGCACCTCAACGTCCCAGCCAACGCAAGCGGCTCTGTGCTCGGCCGTGCGAAGCTCACGCTCCACCCCGGGTGAGCTGACCTCCAGATAATAGGCCTCCTCGATGGGGTCTGCCTCATCCAGCACGGGGTCAATGGCACGGTGAAGCTTTTCGCAGTCGTCCACCGTAATGCCCTCCTCGGAATCGATGGTCAGGCGCAAGATCCTGCGTCCGCCCTCCTTGACGTATTCCACGTCCCACAAAATATAGCCAAACTCATCAGCGAGCGGCTGTGCCAAAGCCTTGACGACCTCGGCCACGCTTCCCTTTGCCATAGTCCTTCCTTTCTCACTTGCCAAACAGCAAGGAAGAGTGGGCTTTCTCAAACCCACTCCTCATCTAAACTGTCAATAGTATATCACATCTTTTTGGGCTTTGCAAGTGTTTTTTGAATTTTCTTTCATTTTTTTGAAAAATATTTATCCGATGCCCTTCGCTCAGAATGATACGGGGCGAGCACACAGGTTCGCCCCTGCGAAAAGGTTGTTCGTTTCACCCGTTGCCGCAATGGACATATGGATACGGCGAAAAGGGCGACCATCGCTCGTTCGCCTTCGGCTTGCGGGCACTTTTTTTCATTTTTATTAAAATACTTTTCAATACCGTGTTTACAAATTCCAAAATGTATGGTATACTTATATAATAGGGTAAATATCCCTATTCCGCAAATTCGTTTAGAAAAACCGCTATGCGGTAAGAGGCACACCGTGAATCACGATATTTCTCACAATACCATACAGACAACAGCCCCGAAGGCGGTCAAGCACACACCCGTAGAGCTTGCGCTCCTCGGCCTTGCGCTGATCTTCTTCTTCGCCTTCCCCGCCATTCTGCTTGGCACGCCGCTCTCAGCCGAGCTGTTGACCACGCTCTCATTGGCGGCGGTCATCCTCGCCCCCGTGTTCGCCGCACGCATGGCAGGCGGCTTTCGCCCCATTCTGCCCTACGTGCTGCTGCTCGTACTGATACTGTTTACCTTCGGCACGCCCCTAGCCGTAGGTCTTGTTGCCGCCTTCTTCGCAGGACTTTGCCTGTACGCCGTCCTGCTTTCTCGTTACCGCTCCCCCTTGCTCGGCGCGATCCCCCTGCTGGCCTATGCGCTCTGCCTGGTGATCACGGGAAGCTTTACGCTCTCCCTGCTTGCCCTAGGCTCTCTGCCCGCTTCGCTGACGCTTGCCTTCGTCCTGCACAAGCGGCAGACCCGCATCGGCAGCATCGTGCGCGTGACCACGGTCCTGCTCGCCACGCTTCTGGTTGCCCTTGGCGCCATTCTGTTCTTCTCTCTTGGCGTGCGCTCAGTGCAGGAGCTGAGAGCTTGGATCGAGCAGCTGCGCACGTCCCTGATCGGCTTCACCATGGATGCGCTGACAACAGCTTTGCAGACCGTTGGCTCACAGCTCTCCGAGGAAGCGGACTCGCTTCTCGGCATCAGCCCCGCCACCATGGAGCAATACGTCACGCTGACCGTGACCTACGTGTTCAATCTTGCCCCTGCCATTGCCGTGCTGCTCGCCAATCTTGTATCCTTTGCCTCGCATTCGCTCGGCACGGTCCTGTATATGGCGTCGGGCGAGGTGTCGGCTGAGGACGCACGCCGCATGCATCTGTTCCGCATGAGCACGGCCTCCGCCGTGATCTTCTACGTCTGCCTGCTCCCCTCTCTGCTTTTGACGGACGAGTATGCCTATCTTGGCAACGCCGCACTCAATCTTTCGCTGATCGTAGCCCCGGGGCTTTGCCTGACAGCCTTTGTCTTTATCCGCATGATGATGGCCAGCAAGGGTCCGTCGTGCCTCGCCTCGCTTTTGTATTTCGCCTTTTTGATCCTGCTGTTTACCCTTCCTTATCAGACTCTCACCGTTTGCGCCTTTGCGGGCGGCGTGATCCTGATACGCCAGAGCATTCTTGACCGCAAGAGCGGCAAGCGCTGATGCTCCCGAATTTTGAAAGGACGGTTTATCATGCATAACAAGAAAAACGATCTGTTCCGCCGATTTGAAGAAATGCCCTCAAGGCTGTATATCTTCTTCGGCACACTGCTCATGGCACTGTTTACGGCGCTGTGTGTCTACACCGAGGTATCGGTCACGCTTCTCGGCTTTTCCTTTATTCTGCTTTATGCCGTTTCCTGCACGTTGGTCTTTTTGTTCAGCCGCCGACGCCGCCTCTTGTTCCGCTCGGAGAATGCGGCAGAGGAGGCACAGAGCGAGGGCGTGATCGCCGCCTTCCGTGACTCCCTGACCCTTCCCTACGCCGTGATCACGGAGGGGGGCAGGATCGTGGCCGTCAACGCCGCCATGCGTGAGGCTTTTCCTCTGCGTGACACCTTCTATCAGCTTCCCATCGCCGAGCTTTGCTCGCTACCCATCGACGGCATTCTGCGCGATGCCTCCTACCGCCTGCAAAGAGAAGAGCAGAGCGAGGGAGATACCGACACGGTGCATCGGACACCCGTCATTACCGCCATCGGGGATCGCTCCTATACCGTGGATTGCTACCCCGTTCACTCCCGAGGCCAGCTGTTCTACATGCTGGTGTTCCACGACGTGACCGAGCATCAGGCCCTCATTCGCCTGCATGAGGCCACCACCCCCGTGGTCGCCTACATCGTGCTGGATAACCTTGAGCAGATCGCCCAGTACGTCAAGGGAAGCTACCGCACCGAGGCCGTCAAGGTCGAGGGCATTCTCAAGCAGTTTGCCAAAAGCCTTCACGGCGTGATACGGGAATATGACCGTGACAAATATCTGCTGCTCCTTACCAAGGAGGCCCTGTCCTCCTGCATCAAGAATAAATTTGAGATCCTTGACGAGATCCGTGACGTCCGCATCGGCGATGACAGCATTCCCCTCACCGTCTCCATCGGCATTGCCGCCACGGGAGACACGCTGGCCGAGCGTGAGCATGATGCGCTGGCGGCGTTGGATACCGCTTTGCAGCGAGGCGGCGACCAGGTCGTGCTGAGAAACGAGCAGGGTGTGTTCTACTTCGGCGGACGCACCAAGGGTCAGCAAAAGCGAACGGCAGGCCATGCCCGTGTGGTGGCCAGCAAGCTTTGCTCTATGATCTGTGCCGCCTCCAACGTGGTGGTGATGGGTCATGCCAACCCCGATTTCGACTGCATCGGCGCATGCGTGGGCATTGCGACCCTCGCTCATTACGTGGGCGTTCCCGTGCGCATCGTCACCAACCGCCATCATGAAAGCTTCAAGTCCTGCACCGCCCAGCTCTGCGAGTCGGAGGACTACCGCAACGTCTTTGTGGACGGCGTGCAGGCACTCTCGGAATGCTCCTTCAGCACGCTCGTGATCATTGTGGACGCCAATAACTTTGCCATTCTCGAAGCTCCCGAGATCGCCAAAAAGTCCTTTAAGACGGTGGTGATCGACCACCATATCAAGAAAGAAGATTTTGAGGTCGAGCCTGAGATCGTGTATATCGACCCCTCCGCCTCCTCGGCCTCGGAGATGGTCAGCGAGATGCTGGAGCAAACGCTCCCTGCGGGCGTGCTTCGCAAGGAGGAGGCCAACGTCCTGCTGGCCGGCATCATGCTTGACACCAAAAACTTCACACGCAACGTAGGTACACGTACCTTCTCCGCCGCCCTTCACCTGCGCTCGGCAGGTGCTTCCACCGAGGTCTGCCGCACCTTCTTTGAGGAGGCCTTCGACGACTACCGTGCCGAGGCGATCTTCGGCGCACGGGTGGAAATGTACCGTGACCGCATTGCCATCACCACCAGTGAGGGCACCGATTCCCCGCACGACCGTGTGGCGGCCGCCAAGGCAGCCGACAAGCTTCTGACCGTCCGTCAGGTCAACGCCGCCTTCGCACTCGTGCGTGTGGGAGAGAACATTCACATCTCCGCCCGCTCGGATGGCACCGTCAACGTTCAGCTGATCTTAGAGAAGATCGGCGGCGGCGGACACTTCGACATGGCGGGTGCCGCCCTGGCCGATCGCTCCGTAGAGGAGGCCAAGCGGCTGCTGTGCGAGGCGATCGACGAATATTTTGAACCCAACAAGCGCAAATCTGCCGAGGCCTGAGAGCCTCAAAGCCAAACATAAAGGAGAATTATCATGAAGGTTATTTTACTTGCCGACGTCAAGGGACAGGGAAAGAAGGATCAGATGGTCGAGGTATCGGACGGCTACGCCCGCAACTGCCTCTTCCCCAAGAAGCTTGCCATTCCCGCCGACGCCCGAGCCATCAACGAAATGAAAAACAAGGAGGCCTCCCGTCAGCATAAGATCGACACCGAAAAGCAGGCGGCGATCGACACGGCCGAAAAGCTCAAGAGCGTTACGCTCACCTTTGCCTACGCCGCAGGCCCCGATAAGAAGCTCTACGGCTCGGTGACCGCCAAGGACATTGCCGAGGCACTTGAAAAGCAGCACGGCATCACCATCGACAAGCGCAAGATCAATCTGCCCGAGCCCATCAAGACCTTTGGCACGTTCAGCGCCGCCGTGCGTCTGTATACGGGCGTTGAGGGCAAGATCACCCTCACAGTCACCAGCAAATAAGAATAAAAGGAAAGAAGAAGGATACCGTTCATGAACGACGAACTTGTCAAAAAGCTTCCCTTCTCCCTCATTGCCGAGCAATCGCTCCTCGGTGCGGTCCTGGTTGACCCCGACGCCCTCAACGATATCGCCGATATCGTCAGCACATCGGATTTTTACCTGACCGAGCATAGGCAGATCTTCACCGCCATGCACGAGCTGTTCCTGATCAACAAGGAGATCGACCTTGTCACGCTCATCGACATGCTGGTCACCAAGGGCATTTACACCAAATCGGGCGGAGAGGACTATATCCGCACGCTGTGCGAGGCCGTGCCAAACGCCCTCAACATCAAGGATTATGCCAACATCGTCAAGCAAAAGAGCCTGCTCCGTCAGCTCATCGAGACCTGCGGAGAGATCACCGACACCGCATACAGCGAGGAAGGCTCTGCCGACGAAATCATCAATTACGCCGAAAGCCGTATCTTCGATATTGCCCAGGGACGTGACACCAAAAGCTTCCGCCATATCCGTGAGGTCATCGGCGAGGTCTATAAGAACCTGCATTTGATGGCAACCGAGGGCGAGTCGGCTCAGGGAACCAAAACAGGCTTCTCGGGGCTTGATAACGTGCTGGCAGGCATGGGCAACTCCGACCTCATTCTCATTGGCGCACGCCCCGGTATGGGTAAGACCTCGTTTGCGCTCAACATCGGCACAAACGTCGCCCTGCAAACGGGCAAAACGGTCTGCATGTTCTCACTGGAAATGTCGGCCGAGCAGGTGGTCACCCGTGTGATCTCCAGCGAAGCCATGGTAGACAGCTATGCGCTCCGCACGGGCAAGCTTGAGCCTAAGCAATGGGAGGATATCGCCGCCGCAACCACCAAGCTTGCGGGCTGTGATATTCTGATCGACGATACCTCGGGCATCACCGTAACGGGCATGAAGGCCAAGCTCCGCCGAATCAACAACCTCGGGCTCGTGATCGTGGACTACCTGCAGCTGATGCAGTCCGACCGCCGCGCCGACAACCGCGTGCAGGAGGTGGGCGACATCTCCCGTGCCCTTAAGATCATGGCCAAGGAGCTCAACGTCCCCGTTATTTGCTGTGCTCAGCTCTCCCGCGGACCCGAATCCCGAACCGACAAGCGCCCCATGCTGTCCGACCTGCGTGACTCGGGTGCGATCGAGCAGGATGCCGATACCGTTATCTTCCTGTACCGAAGCGAATACTACGACGCCGACAACAACCAGGACGAGGGCAACATCGCCGAGGTCATCATCGCCAAAAACCGCCACGGCTCGACAGGTAACGTCAAGATGGGCTGGATCGGACGCTACACCAAGTTCCGAACCATCGCCGACGTCGCCGAGCCCTGACAACATTCTGCCACTCACCGCATATCTTAACAGGGAAAAGCCGCCAAGCGGCAGAAAAACGTATGAAACACAACACCCTACATAACGCCTTTATCCTGCCCCACACCCTTACGGGGCATGCCCCCGACCAAGCGATCCTGGTTGGCTTTTCGGGCGGTGCGGACTCACTGTGTCTGTTGCATCAGCTGTGCGTGTGCCGCACGCTGTACGGCACACGGGTGTACGCCGCTCACGTCAACCACGGCATACGGGGCAAGGAGGCCGACCGAGACGAGGCCTTCTGTCGGCAAACGGCAGACGCCCTCGGTGTTCCGCTCTTCGTGCATCATGCCGACGTACCCGCCTATGCCTCTCTTCACGGCTTGAGCATCGAAACGGCGGCACGGGAGGTGCGCTACGCCTTCTTTGATGCCTGCATGAAGCAGCACGGTATTCCTCAGCTTGCCGTGGCGCACACCGCCAACGATAACCTGGAGACCGTTCTGTTCCACCTGGCACGGGGCAGCGGCCTTTCGGGCGTGTGCGGCATTCCCCGCACACGAGATACCGCCTATGGCACGCTGGTGCGCCCCATGCTCGGCATGAGCCGAGCCGACGTGCTTGCCTACTGCGAGGCAAACGGGCTGTCCTTTGTGACCGACAGCACCAACGTGGATACCGAATACACCCGCAACCGCCTGCGCGCCGCCGTCATTCCCGAGCTTGAGGCTATCTGCCCCGGGGTCATCGAGGCAACCACACGCCTGTGCGACACCCTGCGAGAGGACGAACTGTGCCTTTCGGGCATGGCAGAATGGTTTCTTGAGGACATGAACCAAAACAATTCCCTACCCTTAGAGCCGCTTTGCGGCTCGCCGTACGCCGTTGTCAGCCGTGCGCTGATGCAGCTGTATGCGACCGTCAGCGGTGGAGAGACCCTCTCGTACGTTCACGTAAAGCAGCTTTTGAGCCTTGCCCACCAAGGAAAGCCTCATGCTCGCCTGTCCTTGCCGCACGGCATTGCGGCATGCATCGAAGGCGGCAGACTGCATCTGTGCCGTACAGAGGAGCTTACCGCCACGCCCGACATACCGCCCTATCGTCTCCCTCTGACGGAGGGACGCAACGATATATCACCCATTCATGCGCAAATTATCATAGAACGAACACAAAGCCAAGAAAATATTTACAAAAAAGAAATGAACTTCTCACTTGATCCTGCTACAATAGTAGGAGAGCTGTTTGTGCGACAGCGGCAGGCAGGCGACGAGATACGCCTGCGAGGGCATCGCAGAAGCCTCAAAAAGCTCATAAGCGAAGCGGAGCTTCCGCTCGCCCTGCGCCCCCGCTTGCCCGTCATTTGCGACGAGGCGGGCATCGTGGCCGTCCCTCTTGTGGGCGTGCGTGACGGTGCATGGGCCAAGAAGGGCACGGATGCCCTGCACGTTCAAATCGTATTGTAAAGTATGGAATATAAAAAAACGGAAAGGCTAAAGATAACACATCATGTTACATGACATTGACAGCATTTTGATAACCGAGGAAGAAATCAAGGACATATGCGACCGCCTCGCCAGCAAGATCGACGAGGATTATACCGACACCGACAAGAAGCTGATCCTTGTTTGCATTCTCAAGGGCTCCTTGATGTTCTGTGCGGAGCTGATGAAGCGCATCAAGCGTCCGCTTGAGGTGGAGTTTATGAAGGTCTCCTCGTACGGCTCCCGCACCGACTCCTCCGGCGTGATCAATATTCACCTGGATATTAAGCGAGACGACTTTGAGGATCTGGATTTTTTGATCATTGAGGACATCGTGGACAGCGGCAGAACCCTCTCGCACCTTGTGAAGTATCTGAAGGAGCGAGGTGCCAACAGCGTGCGCACCTGCGCCCTGCTCGATAAGCCCGAACGCCGTGCCGTTGACTATAAGGCGGACTACGTTGGTACAGTCATCCCCGATAAATTCGTGGTCGGCTTCGGTCTTGATTACAGCGAAAAATACCGCAATCTCCCCTTTGTCGGCGTCCTGAAGCCGTCGGTTTGGGGCGGCGAATGAGTAAAGCCTATGGAGGAATAGCATGAAAAAAAGCAACGTAAAGGTCATCGTTTTCTACGTGGTGCTGATCGCCGCCGTGATCCTCGGCGCTGCCCTTCTGTATCGCAATGCAGAAGAACCTGAGAAGGTCGTGTACAGCGACGTAGTCGACTATTTCCAGAAGGATGCCGTCATTGAATTTGAGGTGGATACCGACAAC
>SVTU01000030.1 GCA_015063655.1 Oscillospiraceae bacterium | reverse complement strand
CACGCCCGAGCTTTCCTTTGCCGTGCGGTATCTTCATGCCGCAGGCGGTGTGATGATCACGGCATCCCACAATCCCCCCGAATACAACGGCTATAAGATCTATGACAAGAGAGGCTGTCAGCTGACGCTGGGTGAATCCGAGCGTGTCATCGAGCTGATCACCAAGATCTCGGATCCGCTTGCCATTGCGGCACTGTCTCTTGCCGAGGCAGGCGACAGGATCGTTCGCCTTTCCGAAGAGCTTGACGAGGCGTACTACCGTGCCGTGTGCGGTATCTCTCTTCGCCCCGAGCTTGACAAGACCGATCTGAAAATCGTGTATTCTCCTCAGCACGGTACGGGTAACGTCCCCGTTCGCACCGTGCTTGACCGACTTGGCTATCACGTCATTCCCGTCGAGGAGCAGTGCACGCCCGATACCGAGTTCAGCTTTACCAAAAATCCCAACCCCGAGATGAAGGAGGCATATACGCTTGCCTTGGAGTATGCCAAGCGCAACGATGCCGACATTATCATTACCACCGACCCCGACTGCGACCGCCTCGGCGTTGCCGTGAAGGACAGCGGCGACTATACGCTGATGACGGGTAACCAATCGGCGGCTGTCCTGCTGGAGTATATTCTCTCCACCCGAAAGGAGCAGGGAACACTCCCGAAGGATGGCTTGATGGTCAATACCATCGTGACCTCCGACCTTGGAGACAGGATCTGCGAGAGCTACGGCATCAGCGTGGAAAAAACGCTGACGGGCTTCAAGTTCATCGGTGAGAAGATCCACCGCCACAATTCTCTTGGCGACAAGAGCTTTGTGTTCGGCTATGAGGAAAGCTACGGCTGTCTGATCGCCGATTTCGTTCGGGATAAGGACGCTGTGCAGGCATCCCTGATGCTGTGCGAGGCGGCAGCCTACTACCGCACCAAGGGGCAGACCTTGCTTGACGTTCTGCACGGGCTGTATGAGCGATACGGATTTTTCCTTGACGCTCTCGATAACTTTGCCTTCAAGGGCATCAGCGGTCCTGAGCGCATGCGTGCACTGGTGGATGATCTGCGCTTCAATCCCCCCTCGTCGGTTGGCAACGAGAGCGTTGCCACGATGGAGGATTATGAGAGCGAGGCCATGCAGAAGGCAGGCTTCCCCCGCTCCAACGTGCTTCGCTTTATCCTGACGGACGGAAGCTGGGTGGCTGTCAGACCCAGCGGTACCGAGCCGAAGTGCAAGTTCTACTTCAGCGTGGTGGCTAAGGATCGCCGTGAGGCCGAGACGAAGCTGTCAGCCATGCGCACCGCCTTTGAACGGTTATCCTAACAATTCGATACGATCTATCTTACCCGATTTTGGGCTGTTTCGCAGGAAACAGCCCAAAAACAGCGTTTGGCACTTTTATGTGAGGCATTTTTATGGCTTTTTGCTTTGTCGTTTTTCTGTTGACGGTTGTGTCGTTGGTGGCATGCATCCTCATCAAGCCCTCTGTGGCGATCGGACGTTTTAAGTTCAAAATATACGCATGTATTCCCCTTGTCGGTGCGCTTGCTATGCTGACGTCGGGTTATATCGGGTGGGGCGAGGTAGCCTCGGAGCTGTGCGCCAACACCTCGGTTAATCCCATTAAGATACTGCTTCTGTTTCTCTCTATGACCGTTTTCTCCTTGATCTTAGAGCAAACGGGCTTTTTTTGCGTTGTATCCTCCTTTGTACTGCGCCGTGCGGGACAATCGCAGTACGTATTGTTTTTTGCACTGTACGTCGTAATTTCCGTTCTGACGGTCTTTACCTCAAACGATATTATCATACTGACCTTCACACCCTTTATTATGCGCTTTTGCCGCTCGGGCAATATCGATCCCTTTCCGTATCTCTTTATGGAGTTCGTTGCCGCCAATACGTGGAGCCTGCTTCTGATGATCGGAAACCCCACCAATATCTATCTTGGCGGTGCGCTGGGGCTTGACTTTCTCGACTACGTGCGCGTGATGGCGTTGCCAACGGTGGCGGCAGGAGTCGTGTCGCTTTCGGTGATGATGCTGCTGTTTCGGAGAAAGCTTCGCCGTCCCATCAAGGGGCAGGCGAAGGAAGAGCGGATCACAGACCGCTTTACGATGACCGTGGCGCTTGTTCACCTGTTGGCGTGCATTCTGACGCTGTCGATCTCTCAGTATATAGGCCTGGAGATGTGGCTTGTATCGGTGACCTTTGCCGTGTCGGCCCTGGTGATGACCCTGATCGGTCTGCTCGTGCGAAAAAAAGGGTTGACCCTCTTGCGACATACCCTTGGCGGTATGCCCATTGAGACCGTTCCGTTCATTCTTGGCATGTTCGTGCTGATATCGGGTCTGGAGCATACGGGGCTGATCGCCATGGCGGCGGATGCCATGGCAGAGCATCCCGAGATGATCTCGTATGGCTACGGCTCATTCCTTGCCGCCAACGTTTTCAACAACATCCCCATGAGCGTGCTGTTCGGCAAGCTTCTTGCGGGGGGCGGAGCAGTGTCTGCTTATGCGGTGTACGCCACGGTTATCGGCTCCAATCTCGGTGCGTTTCTGACGCCGATCGGGGCATTGGCGGGCATTATGTGGAACAATCTTTTGTCCAAAAGGGGACTTCACGTGTCCTTTTTACGCTTTCTTCGCTACGGGGCTGTGATCGGTATTCCGTCCATTACGGCGGCCCTTCTGGTGCTTTTGGCAATTTTCTGAATAGAAATTGAAAAAAAGTGTTTACAAACGGAAGGTTTTGTAGTAGAATAGACTTGATATATGATATTATGGAAGCAAGAGAGGAAAACGTATGCAAGCGAAGTATCACCGTGTCCTGCTCAAGCTCTCGGGAGAGGCTCTCTCGGGCGGGGCGGACGGAATTTTGGATTTTGGTAAGATCGAGGCTGTTGCCGAGGTTTTGAAGAAATGTGTTGCAGACGGCGTTGAGGTTGCTATCATTGTTGGGGCAGGCAACATTTGGCGAGGAGCAAGAGGAACGGCGATGAATCGCAACCGTGCCGATGCCATGGGTATGCTGGCCACCACTGTGAACGCCTTGGCTCTTCAGGATACCTTTGAGCGGTGCGGACTTGATGCGGTGGTGCTGACCGCCGTGGAGATGCGGGCGTTTGCCGAGCCGTATACGGCCCGTGATGCCGTGCGCTATCTCAAGGAGGGTAAGATCGTGATCCTTGGCTGTGGCCTTGGCTCGCCCTACTTTTCCACCGATACGGCCGCTGTGCTTCGTGCAGCCGAGATCGAGGCCGATGCCGTGCTGATGGCCAAGAATATCGACGGTGTGTATAACGCTGACCCCAAGAAGGATCCCACCGCCCGCCGCTTTGACGAGATCACCTATGCCGAGGTGCTTGCCAAGGAGCTGAAGGCACTTGACCTCACCGCCACCACCTTCTGCATGGAGAACGATATCCGTGCATATGCCTTCGAGCTTAAGGATCCCATGAATATTTACCGTGTGGTCATGGGCGAGAGGATCGGAACCGAATTACATAGATAATCAAAAAACGGAAATAAACGGAGGAAATACATCATGAAACTCGAAACCAAGGAATATGAAGTAAAAATGACAAAGGCCATCGGCGCATACGAGCAGAATCTGGCTTCCATTCGCGCAGGTCAGGCCAACAGCGCCATTCTTAACAAGGTAAACTTTGAGTATTGGGGCACGCCTACGCCCATCAACACCATGGCCGACATCCGTGTGGCGGACGCCAAGACCCTCACCATCACGCCCTATGACGCTACCACGCTCAAGGAGATGGAGAAGGCCATTCTTGCTTCCGATATCGGTATCACCCCCACCAACGACGGTAAGATCATTCGCCTTGTGTTCCCCCAGCCTACCGAGGAGAGACGCCGTGAGCTTGTGAAGTCTGTGCAGAAGATGGGTGAGGATGCCAAGGTCGCTATCCGCAACATCCGCCGTGATGCCAACGATATGGCAAAGAAGATGAAGAAGGATGGCGAGATGACCGAGGACGAGCAGAAGGCCTCCGAGAAGGCAATCCAGGATCTGACGGATAAGTACAGCAAGGAAGTTGACGCCGTTACCGCTAAGAAAGAAAAAGAGATCATGCAGATCTGACAAAATGCTGAGGGGCTGTCTCAAGTTTGCATTTGCGACAGCCCCGCCATTTTATGTAGAGGAGTGGCACGCCTGTGCCGACTGTGAACATGAGTGAACGAGATAAAACGCAAGAGGAAGCCAAGGTCCTGCCAGAGCACGTGGGCTTTATCATGGACGGCAACGGCAGATGGGCTAAAAGGCGGGGCATGCCCAGAGAATACGGTCATAAATTCGGAGCGCAGACCTTTGAGGACGTCATGGATTACTGTTGCCATAAGGGTATTCGAGCGATGACCTTCTATGTGTTCTCCACGGAGAATTGGAAGCGCCCGAAAAAGGAGGTGGATGCGATCTTGCATCTGCTGGATTCGTATTTGGATACCTGCCGCAAGAGGCTTGCCCAAAATGACGTCCGCTTTGTCTTTATCGGTGACCGCTCGGTCTTTTCCGATAAGCTCAGAGACAAGATGGATGCGATCGAGGCGGAGTCCGCCCATAAAGGGTACACGGTGTATCTTGCCCTCAACTACGGGGGGCGGAGCGAGATCGTTCATGCTGTCAACGCTCTTCTTGAGCAGGGAAGGACGCACGTGACGGAGGAGGATATCAACGCCTGTGTGTATACGGCAGGCTCGCCCGAGCCCGATCTTATCGTGCGTACGGGCGGCGACCTTCGTATATCGAATTTTTTGCTTTGGCAAAGTGCGTATGCCGAGCTGTATTTTACCGACGTGCTGTGGCCTGATTTCAAGGGAAAGGACGTCGATGCGGCACTTGACAGCTTTGCACAAAGAAAACGTCGCTTCGGCGGTGTGTAAGGAGAAGCTATGGTAAAGAGAATTATTACCTCGATTGTTGCTATTTGCGTGATGATCCCGTGTCTGCTTTTGGCAGATACGCTCGTCTTTAGCGGAGCGGTGGCCGTTGTCAGCGTGATCGCACTGTATGAGCTGTTCATGTGCTTGGGCTTTGGGCGCAAGCTGTATCTGACACTGCCCCTCTATGCGGCGGCGGTGGCATTTCCGTTTTTGATGCGGCTGTTGCCCACACGTACCACGGTTGCCATGATCGCCTTTTTGTGTGCCGTGCTGTATCTTTTGTATGTCTTTGTGCTGGTGGTCACGTCGCACGGCAATCTGTCGTACGCCGACGCTCTGGTGGCGTTTACGATGGCACTGTACGTGCTGACGGCACTCAATGCGATCATTTACATTCACGATTTCACCGAAATGGGACGTCATCTGTACCTGCTTGTCTTTATCGGGGCATGGGTGACCGATACGTTTGCGTATTTTTGCGGAGTTCTCCTTGGCAAGCATAAGCTGATCCCTGAGGTCAGCCCCAAGAAGACGGTGGAGGGAAGCCTTGGCGGCATTGTGTTCTGTATTCTTGGCTTCATTGTGTTCGGTATCATCGTCAAGAGCTTCTTTGGCGGCAATCCCAATTTCGTGTTCCTTGCGGTCAGCGGACTGATCATTTCGGTCATTTCGCAGGTGGGAGATCTGATCATGTCGGTCATCAAGAGACATTACGGCATTAAGGATTTTGGCAAGATCTTCCCGGGGCACGGCGGCGTGCTGGATCGCTTTGATTCCATTTTGTCCGTTTCGCTCGGCTTGTGCGCTATCTGTGTGTTCAGCGTGCTGACGGGCATAGCCTTGATTTGACGGAGAGGGATATGGAGCAAAAGAGAATGATGATCCTCGGTGCCACGGGCTCTGTCGGTATGCAGGGCGTGGACGTTGCCGAGAAGAACGGCTGTGCCGTAACGGGCCTTAGTGCCAATACCGATGCCGTACGCATCGAGAGCTTAGCAAGACGCTTTCGGGTACCCTACTGTGCCATGGCGAACGAGAAGGCGGCATCGGAGCTTCGCCTGCGCCTGGCCGATACGCCGACTAAGGTGCTGGCGGGAGAGAAGGGCATTTGCGAGATGATCGCATGCTCCGAGAGCGACGTGGTGCTCAATTCCATCATTGGCGAGGTAGGGCTTGCTCCTACGCTTGCCGTGATCGAGAGCGGTACACGCTTGGCCTTGGCCAATAAGGAATCGCTTGTGGTGGCGGGAGAGCTTGTGATGTCCCGTGCCCGTGAGAGGGGCGTGGCTATTTTGCCCGTGGACAGCGAGCACAGTGCCATTTTTCAGTGCCTGCACGCAGGTCACCCTAAGGAGGTCAAGACCCTTTGGCTGACGGCGTCGGGCGGCCCGTTCTTTGGCCGAAGGAGAGACCAGCTGTCAACCATTACCGTGGAGCAGGCCTTGGCACATCCCACGTGGAAGATGGGGGCTAAGATCACCATTGACAGTGCCACGCTGATGAACAAGGGCTTTGAGGTCATTGAGGCGGTGCACCTGTTCGGCGTGTCGGCAGAGCAGGTCAAGGTTGTGGTGCACAGACAGAGTATAATTCATTCCATGGTGGAATATATTGATAACAGCGTCATTGCTCAGCTTTCCGTACCCGATATGCGCCTGTGCGCTCAGTATGCGCTGACGTATCCCGAGCGAACCGAGGCCGTGATCGAGCCTTTGGATCTGACGGCGCTGTCGGCCCTTACCTTTGAGAAGCCCGATACCGAGACCTTTGCCCTGCTGCGCATAGCACAGGAGGCGATCGGCATGGGCGGCTCTGTGCCCGCCGTTCTCAATGCCGCCAACGAGGTGGCGGTGGCGGCCTTCCTATCCCGTAAGCTTGCCTTCTGCGGCATTACGGATACGGTCTGCCGTGTGGTGGACGATATGAAGGAGAAGGCTAAGGGCTGTCATACGCTTGAGGAGATCCTTTTGTGTGACAGAGAGGCAAGAGAGCGGGCAAGTGCCTGTATCGGGTGACCAAGCGGCAGGGAATTGACGCCTATTTTCCAATCAAGAGGTTTTTAAGATGACCGTATTGTATATTTTGATCGCATTGTTGATGTTCGGCTTGCTGATCTTTATTCACGAGGGCGGACACTTTTTGGCGGCTCGTTTGTTCCGTGTGACGGTGAACGAATTCTCCATCGGTATGGGACCCGAGCTTTGGCATCGTACCTCAAAAAAGAGCCAAACCAAATACGCTCTCCGTGCGTTGCCCATCGGCGGTTACGTCAGCATGGCGGGGGAGGACGAGGACAGTGATGATCCCAACGCCTTCTGCCACAAGAGCATACCCAAGCGTATGGGTATCGTGGTGGCGGGTGCTTTGATGAATCTGATCCTTGGCTTTCTTTTGATGGCGATCTTGGTGTTTTCGGGCAAAACGCTGGTCTCCACGCAGATCGGTGAGTTTACAGAGAATTCGGTCAGCTCGCAGGTGCTTTGCGTGGACGATACCGTCACCAAGGTGGGGCGTGTGCGTGTCCACACGGGAAACGAGCTGGTCTATGAGATCATGAACCAGGGAGATAAGCCCGTTGACGTTACCGTGATCCGTGACGGCGAGACAGTCGTTGTGGAGGACGTGGTGTTTGGCAATTTTGAGGAAAGCGGCGTGGTGTTCGGCGAGATGGACTTCCGCCTCTACCGTGCCCCCGAGACATTTGGCAATTATATCAAGCACTCCTTTTGGCGCTCGCTGTCCACCGTGAAGATGGTGTATGATTCCGTCTTTAATCTGCTGACGGGAAAATACGGCATGCAGGCGGTGTCGGGCCCTGTGGGCGTGACGAGCGTGGTGGGCGACGCCGCCAAGCAGGGCATCGAGACCCTTGCCTACGTTGTGTGCGTGATCTCCATTAACCTCGGTGTGTTCAATCTGTTGCCCTTTCCCGCCCTTGACGGCGGACGCTTTGCTCTGCTTATTCTGGAGGGTATACGTCATAAGCCCCTGCCAAGGAAGGTGGAGACCTATATTAACGTAGCGGGATTGCTGATCCTGCTTGCCTTTATGGCGATCATTTCAGTAAAGGATATCATTCAGTTGATAGTAAAGTAGTATGAATTACAATGAGATCAGACGTAAAACGAAAAAAATAGCAGTGGGAGATATCTATATTGGCGGTGACTCTCACATTGCCATTCAGTCCATGACCAACACGGATACGCATGATAAGGACGCCACGCTGCGTCAGGTGCGCTCCCTTGTGGCCAAGGGCTGTGATATCGTGCGCATTACCGTGCCCGACATAGAGGCGGCCGACACCATCGTTCACTTAAAGAACATGGGCGTTACCGTTCCTATCGTAGCGGATATTCATTTTGACCACCGCGTGGCTGTTCGGTGTGCCGAGGTCGGTGTGGATAAGATCAGAATCAACCCCGGCAACATCGGCTCGGATGACCGTGTGCATGAGGTGGTGCGTGCCTGTCAGGCGCACTGCGTGCCCATTCGCATCGGTGTCAACGCAGGGTCGCTTGAAAAGAGCATCTTGGCTAAGCACGGCTCGCCCACGGCAGAGGCACTGTGCGAGAGTGCGCAGTATCATATGTCCTTGCTGGAGCGGTTTGATTTTGAGAATATCGTGGTGTCCATCAAGGCATCCGATCCCTTGCGTATGATTCAGGCCAACCGCATGCTTTCGCAGATGTGCGACTACCCGTTGCACCTTGGTGTAACTGAGGCGGGAAGCCGAGAAATCGGCTCGATCAAGAGTGCCATCGGCATCGGTTCTCTGCTGTGCGACGGCATTGGCGATACCATTCGCGTGTCGCTGACGGACAAGCCCGAGGAGGAGGCGCAGGCGGCAACCAACATTTTGCGTTCTCTCGGCATTGAGGGGCAGTGCGGCATGAATATCGTGAGCTGTCCGACCTGCGGCCGAACCAAGATCGATCTGATCTCGCTTGTGCAGGAGTTTGAGACTGCCGCACGAAGGGAAAAGCTGATGTCCCTTCCCATTAAGGTGGCTCTCATGGGCTGTATCGTCAATGGTCCGGGAGAGGCAAGAGAGGCGGATATCGGTATTGCGGGCGGCAAGGGAGAGGCCGTGCTGATCCGCAAGGGCGAGATCGTTCACAAGATCCCCGAGGATGCCATCGTCGCATCGCTTATCGAGGAGATCAAGCTTATGTACGCCGATAAGCTGAGCTGAGCAAAGAAACCATAAAGGAGAACGAGCGTGGCACAAAAAACACTGTTGCAGCTGTTAACAAAGTACACGCCGCCCCCCGAATTTGAAGAGATACTTCGGGAGGGTAGCGTCATATCCTCCCGTGTGGATAAGGAAAGGAGGATGCTTGAGGTTCGGGCATCCTTTCCCTCTGTGATCAAAAAGCAGAGGCTGTATGCCCTTGAGGCGCAGGTGGCGCAGGTCTACGATCTGCGAAGCTTCCGCATTTTGCCAAGCTATCCTGCTGAGGGCTTTACCTATGAATACGTTCCCGAGATCCTCACCGAGGCAGAGCTTGTGGGTGTGGTAGCCCGAGGCTTTTTCTCGGATTATACCTACGAGCTGTTTGACGGGGAGCTGACGATTACCATACCGTTTTCGCCAAGCGGTGTGATGCTCCTTGACGATGCTCGCACGCCCCGTGTGATCGAAAACATCATCATGAGTGAGTTCGGTATTACGGTATCGGTGCATCTGTGTCATTCCGACCGTGTGAACACGGAGAGCGAGGAGGCCAGAAGAAGCCGACTTGAGGAGCTTGACCGACAGATTGCCGCTGCCGAGAGGCAGTACGATACCCACGCCAGCCAGTATGAGGCGGAACGCCGCTCTGCCTCCGCCGAGGAGACCGAGCCTGCTTTGCCTCGCCTTGCCTCGGTGTACGAATATGATCTGCCGTCGGGTATAGACGACCCCAAGGACTACCGCATCGGCTGTCGTTCCTTTGATCTGTCCGCTCCGTCTTACCTTGTGGGCGAGCCGTTTACCATTGCCCCCGTTCCGATTGCCACGGTCAGCCGTGCCGTTAAGAACATTTGCTTTGTGGGAGACGTGTTCTCCTATACCTCCGAGGCCAACCGACAGGGGGATAAGTTTAATATTTCCATCGGCTTGTTTGACGGCAATTCTTCTATATATTGCAAGCGTTACGGCGTTTCGCCCGAGGAGGCGAAGGAGATCGGCTCACAGATCAAGGTGGGTGCCTGCCTTGCCGTTCACGGCTATACCAAGAACGAGCGTAACGATAACGAGCTGTATCTGCAATTCACGGAGATCGCCGCCATTTCCTCCAATATGCGTAAGGATGACGCTCCCGTGAAGCGCGTGGAGCTTCATTTACATACCAATATGTCCAACATGGATGCCCTGATTCCCTCGGACGTGGCGGTCAAGACCGCCCAAAAGTGGGGGCACCCCGCCGTGGCCATCACCGACCACGGAAACGTACAGGGCTTTCCCGAGGCAATGCTGGCATCCGACAAGACGGGTATGAAGGTCATTTACGGTATGGAGGCGTACTTCGTCAACGATACCGCCACGGCCGTTAACGGTACGTACGGCGGTGGCTTTGACGATGAATTTGTGGTGTTTGACCTGGAGACTACAGGGCTTTCACCCACCACCTGTAAGATCACCGAGATCGGTGCGGTGCTGATCCGCAAGGGAGAGGTGCTGGAGCGTTACAATACCTTCGTCAATCCCGAGATGCCCATTCCGGAGACGATCACACGACTCACGTCGATCACCGATGAGATGGTGGCCGATGCCCGCACCATAGACGAGGTGCTTCCCGAATTTTTGCAATTTGTGGACGGACGCATGCTCATTGCTCACAATGCGGATTTCGATACGGGCTTCTTGCGTGCCGCCGCCAATAGCCTCGGCATCCCCTTTGACCTGCCGTATCTTGATACGGTAGCACTCTCACGCTATCTCAATCCCGATTTAAAATCCCACAAGCTCAATCTGCTTGCCGAGCATTACGGACTGGGCGACTTCCATCACCACCGAGCCTGCGACGACGCCGAAATGCTGGCTATGATCTTCTTTAAGATGGAAGAGCAGATGAAGGAGCTGGAGATCAAGGATTTTGCCGAGCTTGCCAACGATATGAGCAATAAGGCAGACCCGCTTAAGCTTCGCCCGTATCATCAGATCATTCTGGTTAAGAATCAGACGGGCATGAAGAATCTCTACCGTCTCATTTCGGATAGCTACCTCAAATATTACCGCCGCAATCCCCGTATTCCCAAGACGGAGCTGGAGAAGTACCGAGAGGGCTTGATCATCGGATCGGCCTGTGAGGCGGGTGAGCTGTTTACGGCGATTCTTGAGGATAGACCCGCCGCTGAGATCGAGGAGATCGTGAGCTTTTACGATTATTTGGAGATCCAACCCATTTGCAATAACCGCTTTCTTCTGGATGAGGGCAGGGTGGCAGACGAGGAGGGCTTGCGAGAGCTGAACCGCCGCATTGTGGCCCTGGGCGAAACGTACAACAAGCCCGTTTGCGCTACGTGTGACGCTCATTTCCTCAATCCCGAGGACGAGATATACCGAAAGATCCTGCTTGCGGGCATGAAATTCAAGGATGCCGACAGAGACGTTGGGCTATTCTTCCGAACCACAGAAGAGATGCTTGAGGAGTTTTCCTACCTCGGCAAGGACAAGGCCTATGAGGTCGTTGTCACCAATACCAACCGTATCAATGATATGATCGAGGAGTGCCGTCCCATCCCGAAGGGCTCGTTTACGCCGAACATGGAGGGGGCGGAGGAGGATCTGCAGCGTCTGTGCTGGGAAAATGCCAAGAGGCTGTATGGCGACCCCGTGCCTGAGCTTGTGCGCAAGCGTTTGGATAAGGAGCTGACGTCCATCATCAAAAACGGCTTTGCCGTGCTGTATATGATCGCACAGAAGCTGGTGTGGTATAGCGAGAGCCAGGGCTATCTTGTTGGCTCAAGAGGCTCGGTCGGCTCATCCCTCGTGGCTTCCATGTCTGGTATCTCCGAGGTCAATCCCTTGCCGCCGCACTACTATTGCCCCAAGTGTCAGTACAGTGAGTTTATCACCGATGGCAGTGTTGGCTCGGGCTTTGACCTTGACGATAAGGATTGCCCCGTATGCGGTACGCGCATGAATGCCGACGGGCATGATATTCCGTTTGAGACCTTCCTTGGCTTCTTTGGCGATAAGTCCCCCGATATTGACCTCAACTTCTCGGGTGACGTGCAGGGGCGTGTGCATAAATATACCGAGGAGCTGTTTGGCTCGGAAAACGTGTTCCGTGCAGGCACGCTTGGCACGCTTGCCGATAAAACGGCGTTTGGCTTTGTTGCCAAATACTTTGAGACAAAGGGTGTGAGCATCGGTAAGGCTGAAATGGAGCGCATCATTCAGTGCTGTGTGGGCGTGAAGCGTACCACGGGTCAGCACCCGGGCGGTATCATCGTTGTGCCCAGAGAGTATGACGTATATGATTTTACCCCCGTTCAGCACCCCGCCGACGACCCCCATTCGGATATCGTCACCACCCACTTTGCGTTTTCCTATCTGCACGATACCATCCTGAAGCTGGACGAGCTGGGGCACGATATCCCCACCAAGTATAAGTATCTTGAAAAGTTTTCCAACACCAGCGTTATGGATGTGAAAATGAATGATAAGTCAGTCTACGAGCTGTTTCTTTCCACCAAGTCGCTCGGCGTGACGCCCGAGGATATCGATACGGAGATCGGCACGTACGGCCTGCCCGAGTTCGGCACACGCTTCATTCAGCAGGTGCTGATGGACGCTAAGCCCAAAAACTTTGCCGACCTGCTGCAGATCTCGGGCCTGACACACGGCACTGACGTGTGGCTGGGTAACGCCCAAGACCTTATCAAGGCAGGTATATGCGACATTTCCAAGGTGATCGGAACACGAGACGGTATCATGCTTGACCTGATCCGCTACGGCATGGAAAACGCCATGGCGTTTAAGATCATGGAGAGCGTGCGAAAGGGAAAGGGACTGACACCCGAGTGGGAGGCTGAGATGCGTGCCCATAACGTGCCCGATTGGTATATCGGCTCGTGTAAAAAGATCAAATACATGTTCCCGAAGGCCCATGCGGCGGCATACGT
>SVTU01000029.1 GCA_015063655.1 Oscillospiraceae bacterium | reverse complement strand
GTCACGGGAGGAAAGAGCGATAAGCTCACTCATAGGTGTTGTGTAAATCTTTTTCATATTCTCTTACCTCCTTATTTATTTGCCATCACAGCGCCGAGGAAGCTACCGTCTGCACTGTAGGTAATGGTGTATGCCGTACCGTAGGACGTCTCACCCTCGATCACGATGTAAGGTCTGACGGTAAACGAAATCTCCTCACCCGTTGCCACGTTGATCTCAAGGGCCGAGAAATAGGTGTTGGCATCTGCCTTGACCTGTGCAATTCTGCCCGTACCCTCTTCCTTGGCATTCAGTGCCTTGTATGCCGTGGTAGAGCCGCCGAGGTTGACGAATTCGCTATCCACCAGGATCTCAAAGCCTGCCTCGGTAGCCGTGATGTCACGGATCTCGGACACAAGTCTTACCGTGTAGCCCTCATAATTGCCGTCTGCATGCTCGATGGTCGTAACGTCGGTCTCCTGAACGAAGACGAGCTTGGCAGCATCAAACTGCTTGTTCATCAGCTTCCATGCAGCCGTGGGAACAGGGATATCCAAAGGACGGTCGGTCCAGTTGGCAAAACCCGTCTTGTAGCCGATCAGGCTATCCTTAGCGGTAGCACCCGTCTGAGCGGCAACGCCCACGGGCATGGAAGCGGAATTCCATACGCTGTTGGAAATCGTAGTAGTGCCGCCTGCCATAGCCTTCATTCCCTTTGCCACTTCGGCTGTAAAGCAATTGTTAACAACCGTCACGTTGCTTACGCAATTCGTAACCTTGGCAGCCGTATTGGAAGAAGCACCTAAAATACTTCCGCAACCGGTGACACCCTTACTGGTTGAATTCAGGTAAACTATCGTACCCGTTACAAGACAATCGGTGATTTCAACCGTAACCGTGGTCTTATAGGAGCTATTTCCCTCTGCAACACCGACAATACCGCCGACGTTGGCACTATTGGCACCGCTCTTGATAACGTACAGCGTACCATCGTAGATGCAGTTATAAATTTTCGTTTTTCCTGCCTCGGTAGCTATCTTATCCTGCGTGTAGCCTGCTATGCCTGCCAAACGAGTTTCACCGTACTGCGTAGCGTTGGAATAAATGTTGTATACTTCACTTCTCTCACACTTGTCAATCAAAGCATTTCCTTCATTGGTGTTGCTGGCAACCGTAGGATCGGTGTAAAGCATCGCATTGACAAAGGAGAAATCGTGAACCTTTGCTTCATAAACATGGCCGAAGAAGCCGAGCTGTCTGGCATCAGCAGCACCGTTGGTAAAGTTCTTATCCTTGAACTGGCCCCAAACGCCGTTGACGTAGATACCCGAAACGGTGTGGCCCTGTCCGTCGAACTCACCCTCGAATACACGGGTGGATGCGGCATTGCCCCACGAGTGCTGCAGACCGATGGGCATCCAAGGCTGGAGACCCTTGATCTGGGTAGCCGTCCAGGCAGAAGCATCACCGTTGTTAACGGTAATGTCAGCGGTCATCTTGATGACCTTGCCCTTAAGGTGCTGGGTGGGAATGGCAACCGTACCGGACTTGGTAACTGTCTTTTCTTCACCCGTCTCGTTGTCGATCTCGGTGAATTCCTGCGAATAAGAGATCTTATACATACCGTTAACCAAATACATCAATCCGTACAGGTCAGCGGCAGAATCAATGTAGTAGACGTTCTTGCCATCACCGTCACCCTCTTTGGCAACAAGGTTCACGGTCGGCGTGGAATACGTGTAGCTGTATTCAATCTTAGTATCCCCGGTAGGCTCATTCGTATCGGGATCAAGAACCTCGACCTCGGTTTCGGAAGGAGTCTGTATAATGGTAGTAACCGTGGTCTTGGCCAGATCCACGTACCAGGATACGTCGGGAAGACCGTTGTACTCGGTACCCGTTACGGGAGAGCCGGGCACACGTGCCGCCATCTTCCAAGCCTCAAAGGGCATCAAGCCGTAAGGCGTATGAACCCATCCATCCCAAGGTGTCACGGCATCCATGCCTGCCTGGTCCAAAACGGTGACATTCTCGTTGGTCGTCTCATTCTGCATATTACCAAGCTTTTCGGCATTGATCAGAACGTTTGATACCGTGGAGGTCGTCAGCTTACCCAAACCGTAGAATTTGCCGGATACTCTCTTGTCGGCAAACACAAGCGTACCGTCGGATACCACGTTCTCTACCGTTGTATTCTTAATGTTGCCGCAAATCATACCAAAATTGGTAAAGGCGGTACTAGTTTGTTGAGAAGAATGGTTCGTTGTGCTTTCGTTACCAATGTAGATAGTTCCGAGCATAGAGGAATCCCGAATCACGGGATTGCAACCATCGCTTGCACCGCAAGAACCAACCAAACCGCCGTTATCGGCCGTATTACCTGCGGTTGAAAGATTCAGCACACCTGCAAACACGCAACCGATAACCTTGGGCTGAGTTGTTGAGTTTGCGTAACCAACAATACCACCCGCACCGTATCCTGCACGCATATATGAGCTGTTGTACACATTTTGCACGGTAGTACCGGTAGGTCTGCACACAACACCCATACCTTGTGTACCACCTTGAGCATCGACTCTCGTCATATGCGGAACTAATTGATAAGTCTTGACTCCATTTTTATGTTTTGATGAATCATATACGATCGGATTGCCACTGCTATCCAAAAGCTTTGTTCCCCAAGAATCCGTTAAATAGGTAACCTCGGCTCCCTCCACGGTCTCTTTTACCTGGGCAATTTTGTCAGCAAACGAACCATAGTTATAGAACACAGAGTTTACAACGGCAAAGTTTTGAATCTTTGCGGCAGCGGTGGTGGCGCAGAACAAACCGCCGTCACGCTGATTCAAGGAGTAAATACCCGAAATATAGTGTCCCTGTCCGTCAAAGGTACCCGCAAAGGCTACGCCGTTATTGGCGTTATACGTATTGCTATAATCCAAGCCGTCGGGGTCGTCCGCATAGGTATCGCCGATGGGATTCCAGAAGTCACGAATGCCAAGACCGCCCGCCATAGTCGAGGTCGAGCCTGAGAAGTTGGTGGCAACCCACCATTCGGTGGCGTCACCCTTATTGACCGTGATGTCGGCCCCAAGCAAAATGGTCTCGCCCGCAAAGTTTTGTGCGGGAATCAGTATGTTACCAACCAGGGCGCGGCCGTTGGAAAGCTCACGGAAGGCGATCAGCTGGTCAGCCGTGTTAATGGTAAAGGTCTTCTGGCTGTTGGCAGCACCAACCTTCACAAGAGAGCCCTTTGCCTCGGTAGCCGCTACGTCCACGTACCAGGAGTAATCCTGCACGCCGCTGTAGTAGCCCTCATGGTCGATGGTGGCAAGGTCTGCGGGAACCTTTGCCAGCATGGTGGCACAGACGCTGGGCATCCAGCCACGGCCGTCAACCTTGCTCCAATTGTCCCACGTCAGCTCCAATGCTGCCATTTCGGTGGAGGTAATGCCCTTGACAGTCTTCTCTTCCTCAGCAAGAGAAGCATAATTGGCGGCAGTAGCTCCGCTCCACAGGCCGTTACCCTTGGTATCTCCGCTCCAAGCCGTCTGCGTATTTGCCTTAGTTGTACAGAAGATGGCATTGTCAACGGTAGAGGATGCATTTCTTGCCCAACCGATACCGCCGTGATAAGAGGTGCGACTACCCTTCCACAAGGCCATACGTCTATCGGCAACCGTGATAGTAGCATCGGACAAAACGTAGTCTGCGTCAATGGCGGCTTTGTTATTATCATCGCCAAAAATGCCACCCAACCTCTTGGTGGTATTGGTTTGATCGGGTTCCCAGCCATGATTGAGCTTGATATCCTTCGCTGCATAGTCGATACCCGCATAAATGGTTCCGAGCATGGCACAATTTTTGATCGTCGTCTTGGACGTACTCGTCTCATGAATACCAAGAATACCACCTGTACCTGCGTCCTTTCCTTTTGCGGAAGAATCAATGTACCCGGCAAAGGTACAGTTGGTAATGGTGGCACCTGCCGCACCGCCGGGCACCAATCCAACGATACCGCCCACACCGATACCGCCGCGGACGTAAGCGTCGGCATATACGTTTTCAACCGTACCGCCCAAGGCTCTTCCCGCTACGGCACCGACGGATTGTGTGGCTGTCTGAATCACATCATAATTACCGTTCAGGTAGAACACGGAATTCACAAGGGCAAAGTTCTGGACCGTACCCTTCAAATGACCGAACAGACCGCCGCTACGCGTCATGACGTTGTAGATACCCGAAATGTAGTGTTTGCCGCCGTCAAAGGTACCGTCAAAGCTATGCGAGGTACTGCCGGCACTCGTACCGTCCGTCTTGTGGGCATAGCCCGTACCAATCGGCGTCCAGTTGTACAAGGACTCATCCAGTCGGTTTACGGTAGCAAACTCCAACGTGTAGGAAGCCGTGTTGTAGAACCAATCATCGGCGTCGCCCTCGTTGATGATGACGTCGCAAGCAAGCGTCACCGTTATGCCCGCAAAGGTCTGTTTGGCAATTGCCACCTGCGAGCCGTCGGCAAGGGTACCCTTACCCGTACCGTTCGATACATTGGCAAAGCCATAAAACTGATCGGCAGATGTCAGCGTATACGCTTTTTTGTCTGCCTTGTACACCGTGGTAGTTTCTGTGGAGTTTTCTTCATCCTTCACCACAGTGAACCACGAATAATCCGGTGTTCCCGAATAGATGGAAGCATCCGTCAGGGAAACCGGCTCTGCGTCATCGTCGGCTGCAACAACCATGACGCCTGCCGTTGCCATCGTGGCCAAAACCATTATGACAGCCAGCAGTAAAGATAGAGCGCGTTTCTTCATGTTTTCCTCCTATTAAAATAGATTTATATATAATGCACCTCGTGCATTTGGGGAACAAACGTTCGGCTTCGCCTCCCTTCGCAACGTTTGCGAAGCAAACTTGCCCGTAAGCGAAGCGCACGAGTCTTGCCCGTAAGCGAAGCGCACGAGTCCTGCGTCATTCTGAGCGGAGGACGCAGTCCGTAGTCGAAGCCCGCAGGGCGTATGCTTGCTTGCAAGCATACGAATCTCGCAGGAGTATCATACTTTCTTCCAGATCCGATCGGCTTCGCCAATCGCCCGCACTCGTTTCCTTTTGCGGAGCAAAAGTTGCCTAGTGAGCCAAAAGGGAGAACGGGTGGCAATCTTTTGCGGAGCAAAAGTTGCCTAGTGAGCCAAAAGGGAGAACGGGTGGCAATCTTTTGCGGAGCAAAAGTTGCCTAGTGAGCCCCAGGGGCGAACGGGGCCTTTCCTTGCAGGGAAAAGCCCCAGAGGAAAAAATATGAAGCGATACCGTCTTTCCCCAAAAAGGCGGTACAGCGTCATAACACAGTAACCGTTATGCTGTATAACGGATTTTCTCCCGAGGGCGGTTGTTGATAACCGCCCTCGGAGGGCTTTTTTCGGACGAAAAAAGATTTCGACATTTACCATATTATATCATGTCCTGCCTCATATGTCAACCCTTTTTTCCTTTTTTTGTTATATCGCCTTCAATCATACCATCCATATCGTTCTTTTTGACTTTTTTTAAAAAAGCCCTTGACAAATCCCATAAAAACAAGTATAATAGTACCGTTATCCGTATGAACGGAATCAGAAAGTGTATATGCTGGTGTAGCACAGTCGGTAGTGCAGCTGATTCGTAATCAGCAGGTCGTGTGTTCGAGTCACATCACCAGCTCCAATTCCGAAAACTGCGGTTTTCGGAATTTTTTTATTTCTGCAATCGCTATGATCGTGAGGTATGATATGACACGCAAGCTTCTTTGTCTGCTTCTTGCCCTGCTTACGCTTTCGCTGGCCTTCCTTTCCTGTCGGGCCACAGCCCCCACCGTGGTGGATTTTACCGTGGACGAGGAAGGAAACGTGCTGGCCGTCTACAGCGACGGCACAAAAAAGACCGTAGGACGCACCAACGCCGATGCGCCCCGTGACGGTGTGGGCATCGAAGATGCCACCGTCAATGCACAAGGGGAGCTGATCATCACCTATACCGACGGCAAGAGCGTCAATCTCGGTGTGATCGCCAAGAACGGCAAGGACGGCAAGGATGGCCAAAATGGGGCTAACGGCCAAAACGGTAAGGACGGCGCAGCGGGACAGGCAGGCGCTGACGGCCGAGGCATTTTGAGCGTGGAACTGAACGATGACGGCGAGCTGATCATTACCTACACCGACCGCACGCAAAAAAATTTGGGGGTGATCAGTGCTCCCAAGGCTGAAGAGACCACGCAAGCACCCGAGACCGTCACCGATGGCAACGGCACGCTCTGGCACCTCGCTCCCGCCACCGTTTACGTATTGGAGCCTTCAAACCTGTCTCTCACCCCCGATGGTGATGCCGTACTTCAGGCCTCGCACGCCGCCGCCCTGCAACGCCTGCGCTACAGCGACACGTGGACCGTTGTGGCACACGAGGGCATAGAATATTACCTGCCCACCAAGCACGTAACCACCGATGCGGGACACGTGACCTTCACGCCCGCCGTGCAGCACACCGTATACTGCACCGCTCCTGCGGGCATGAACCTGCGTTCCTCACCCTACATCATCGACGGCATTGATAACATTGCCACGGGCATAGGATACGGCGGACAAATGACGCTGATCGCCATCAATAACAGCGAGGAAAGCCCGTGGGCCTGCGTGCAATACAACGGCGAGCTTTACTACTGCCGTCCTCGGTATCTCTCGGATACCCCGCCAAGTGCGGCGTAATATAAACCGCAAAACACCCCCTCCGTCTCACAAAGACAGTGGGGGTGTTTGATTTGGTTTTATATATTTTTCGTTTTTTTCGTTGCATTTTTCGCTCTCTTGTGTTATACTCTTGGCGGGGGTGATTGCATGACACTCAAAAAGCTTGCCGAGCTTACGGGCTACTCGGTTTCCACCGTCTCCAAGGCCTTTTCCTATGCCGAGGACGTCAGCGAGCAAACACGGAACGATATCTTCGAGGAAGCCAAGCGTCAGGGCGTATTTCACAAATACCATCACGAAAAATACGAAAAAAAGATCATCGCCATCATTCTGCCCGAGCTGAAAAGCTATTTTTATTCGGCCTACGCCGAGGAGCTGCAGCGCATCATTGAGGCTGACAACGGCATTGTGGTGCTTTCTACCGACGGCTTTGACAGCAAAAAACGATCCGAGCTGATCGACTATTACGACCAATATATGAACGTTTCGGGCATGCTGGTGGTTGGCTTTCCCAAGCGGGATGCCAATGCGCTGCACACGCCCGTTGTTTCCCTGTTACATACAAAAAGTGAAAACTGCGACTGTGTGTGCGTGGGAAATGAATGGCCTATTCACCAAGCCGTGTGCCATCTGCACGAGCTGGGGCATGAACGCATCGCCTACGTGGGAGAGCCGCTCACGGTTGAAAGAAAGGATATCTTTCTCCGTGCCATGCTCTCCGAGGGGCTTACCGTCTCCAATGCCACCTGCTACACCAGCCCTTACCGCTTTGAGCTGGCAGGCGCTGACGGCGTGCGCTGGGCCTTGGCGCAGGAGCCTCGCCCCACTGCCCTTTTCTGTGCCTATGACTACATCGCCTTCGGTGCCGTTCACGAGCTGAATGACAAAGGGCTTTGCGTACCGCAGGATATGTCCGTCATCGGTGTAGATAACGTGGCCACCTCGGAATATATGGGAACGCCCCTGACTACCTTGGATTCTCACACCGCCGAGGTCAGCCGCATCGCTTATGATCTGCTCAAGCGAAAAATGCGAGGGGAGCTGTACCGCCTGCACCAAACCATTGAGATCTCAGGCGAGCTTATCATTCGCCAAAGCACGGGAAGGCCAAAAAAAGACGGAGAATGCTAAGCATTCTCCGTCTTTTTTATAGCTTAATCCTCAAACAAGGGGGTGGAAAAATACCGCTCGGCGGTATCGGGCAGGACGGTAACCACCGTCTTTCCCTTCCCCAGCTTGCGCGCCAGGCGCAGGGCGGCGGCCACGTTGGTGCCGCTGCTGATGCCGCACATGATACCCTCCTTGGCGGCCAGATCCTTGGCGGTCTGCAAGGCCTCATCGTCTCCCACGATGCACACGTCATCGTAAATGGTTTGGTTGAGAATAGCGGGAATGATGCCGTCTCCAATGCCCATCTGCACGTGCGTACCAATCGACCCACCCGACAGAATAGCGGCATTCTCAGGCTCAACCGCCCATATCGTCATATCGGGGTTCTTTGCCTTGAGCGTCTCGCCGATCCCCGTGATGGTTCCACCCGTGCCAATGCCCGAGCAGAAGCCGTGAATGGGTCCGTCCACCTGCTCCAATATCTCCATGCCCGTTCCCGCACGCTGAATGGCGGGATTGGCAGGATTTTCAAACTGCTGAGGAACAAAGACTCGTTCGTCCTCGGCCTTCATACGCAGGGCCAAATTCAAGCACTCCTCAATGCAAAGACCGATATTGCCGTCGTCATGCACCAAGATCACCTCGGCCCCGTAATGCCGAACCAGCTTGCGCCTCTCCTCGCTGACAGAATCGGGCATAATGATCTTCACTCGGTAGCCCCGCACCGCTCCCACCAAGGCTAAGCCTATACCCTGATTTCCGCTCGTCGGCTCAACGATGATGGAATCCTTGCCGATCAGCCCCCGCTGCTCGGCATCGAGGATCATATTGAAGGCGGTGCGTGTTTTGATCGACCCACCCACGTTCAAGCCCTCAAATTTGACTAATATCTCAGCATCCTCGGGAGACGTCATATGCTGTAGGCGAACGATGGGCGTATGTCCCATCGCCTCTAAAATCGTATTGCAAATCATGAAAAAGAGTCCTTCCTGTATGTGCTGTGGCAAGGCCTAAGCCTTGACCGCATACCGTTCTATTCTATATATTATATCACGTGCCGTCCCGTTTGTCAATCATTTTACGAATAAGACGCACAAGGGGTGGAATCAGGATCAGCTGAAGCACGATCCCGGGCAGGGCATCCGCAAAGCCGCCCACCAAAAAGGCCCGAAAGGCAAAGGTCTTACCCGAAAGCCCGAGCAGGGCTGCCTTCGTCACGCCCCACACCGCACGCCCCGCCAGCATCGAGCCAATCAGGCATGCGTACAAATAGGGCATGCTGTCCCGCTTGCGCAGGGCATACAAAAGCCCGATCACCAGGCCGTACGTGAAAAGCTCGCATGCCATCCAAACGGCGTTGGGATATATTGGAGGCATGCCGAACAGCAGTGAGCGCACAAACGGCAAGGAAAAGCCCACCAATGCCCCGTACTGCCAGCCGCACAAAAGGCCGCACAGCATCACGGGAAGATGCATCGGAAGCAGGCTGTCTCCGATCTCCTTGATCTGTCCCGTCACAAACGGCAGCAAAAGGCCGATTGCCAGCAACAGCCCCGCCGTCACCAATTTACGATACCGCCTCACGTCATCCCCTCCTCTTTGTGCAAGCTACCTATATTGTACACGATTCCCCATTGCTTGTCAACCATATCGCAAGCAACTTTTGCTTGCATTTTTACCGTTGTCATGATATACTGTATATAATGAAAGGATACGCAAAAAGGAGAACGCTTATGCTGCAATATGAAGCTCTGTCCGAGACGACCGCCAAGCGCATAGCCGAGGACACACGGCAAGGCACCAAGCCCGCCGTTGCCTTTGACGAGGCAGACGTTGTGCGCCGTAGCAATACCGAAAGAGACCGTGCCAACGTATGGCGCACGGCCTTTATACACGATATCGATAAGATCCTGCACTGCCCCTACTACAACCGCTATGCCGACAAAACGCAGGTCTTTTCCTTTTACCGCAACGATGACATTACACGCCGTGCTCTGCACGTTCAGCTGGTATCCCGCATTGCCCGCACCATCGGCAAGGCGCTGGGGCTGAATCTTGACCTCATCGAGGCCATCGCCCTCGGACACGACATCGGGCACACACCCTTTGGCCATGCGGGCGAAAAGTATCTGGACGAGCTGTACCATGCCCACACGGGTCGGCATTTTTGCCACAACCTGCACTCGGTGCGTGTGCTGGACGGCATCTATCCCTACAACATCAGCCTGCAAACACTGTCAGGCATCGTCAGCCACGACGGCGAGCTGGAGCTTGCCGAATATCGTCCAAGGCCCCTGTCCACCTTTGAGGAATTTGACCGCACAGTCGAGGCCTGCTACCGAGACAAGGGGGCGGTGCGCCACCTTGTTCCCTCCACTCTTGAGGGCTGTGTGATGCGCATATCCGACATTATTGCCTATCTCGGCAAGGACAGACAGGATGCCGAGCGTGCGGGGCTGATTCACGGTGAGGATTTTTCGCCCTGCGCCATCGGCAAGCACAACGCCGAGATCATCAACAACCTCATTGTCAACATCATCGAAAACAGCTACGGGCACGATTATATCAAGATGGACCAAAGGCATTTTGAAGCCCTTGTCGAGGCCAAAAGGGAAAATTATGAAAAGATCTATCTCTCAGATCAGGTCGCCCGTGTCTTTGATCCCGTCATTCGTCCCATGATGGCGGAGCTTTACGAAAGGCTTCTTCGTGACCTTGAGACGCACCGCTTGGACTCCCCCATCTTCACGCATCATATCGCCTACGTCAACCGTGCTCATTACGAGCGTACCGTTCCCTATGACGAAACAGAGCCAAACCAGCTTGTGGTGGACTACATCGCCAGCATGACCGACGACTATTTTCTCGATCTGCACCGCCATCTGTTCCCGAACAGCACGCATACCGTAACCTATTACGGATATTTTGACAAATGAAGATAGGGGCTGTCATCTCTCCTTTTGCATATATTGATAGCAGGGCAAGCTTTGCCCTGCTATTTTGATGATATCACAAGGAGAATACGCATGGCAACCTTTACAAATAAAGCCACTCTGTCATACAACGGCAAAACCACCGATTCCAATACGGTGACGGGAACGATCACCGAAACATTGACCTTCGCCAAGAACGCGGTGGAGCAAAGCTATACGGAGGGTGACCGCCTGACCTACGTCATCAGCTTGATTAACTCGGGCACTAGTCCCTTTACGGGTCTTTCCATGACCGATGATCTCGGGGCGTACCCCTTCGGCACGGAGCTGCGCTATCCGTTGACGTACGTCGACGGCTCGCTCGCCTATTATATTGACGGCGTTCTGCAGGCCACCCCCACCGTGTCCTCCACCGAGCCACTGATCATAGAGGGCATCTCCGTCCCTGCTAACGGCAACACGATCTTGGTCTACACCGCCACCGTCAATCCCTTTGCCCCCTTAGGTGAGGATGCCACCGTTTTCAACACGGCCACCGTCACAGGAGGCAGACTGTCCGCTCCCCTCACCGACACGGAAACGGTCAGTGCGAACGGTGAGGTAGCATTGCGCATCACCAAGGCGCTCTCTCCCGACACGGTGGTAGAGAACGGTACGCTGACCTACACCTTCACCATTGAAAACGACTCTCCCACACCTGCCGTTGCCACGGATGACGTGATCCTCTCGGATACCTTTGATCCCATTCTTGATCCCCTCACCGTCACCTTCAACGGAACGCCCTGGACAGAGGGCGTGAACTACACCTACGACACGGCTACGGGAGCCTTTGCTACCCTGCCGGGGCAGCTTCCCGTTCCCGCCGCCACCTATGCGCAGGATCCCGTAACGGGCGAGTGGATCACCACCCCCGGTGTTGCGGTCCTCACCGTCACGGGTACGGTGTAAAGCTAACGGCACCATAACCAAAACGGGGCTGTCTCACATCGTTGTGAGACAGCCCCTTCCGTACGGTATCGGTTATCAGTTTTCAAACTCCATACGCATCTGGGAGATCTGCTTCTTCTTATGAGCGTCAACCAGCTTGTGGATACGCTTGACGGGATCAAGCAGCTCGCTGATGGTATTATCGTGGTTGAGGGTATCGATGATATAAGAAACGTACTTACACATATTGACCTCAACGTACCATTCTCTTTCCAAAAGCTCGGGTGTGCGGTACACAAGGTTGGTAGTGAATACACGGTTGATCAAGCCCTCGGCATATGCCTTATCGAACTTGGCAAGACCGTCGGTAAACAGACCGAAGGTCGTGAAGGCGAAAATTCTCTTTGCGCCTCTCTCCTTAAGCTGCATGGCAACGTCAATGAGGGATTCTCCCGAGGAGATCATATCGTCCACAATGATCACGTCCTTGCCCGTAAGATCCTTACCGAGATACTCGTGAGCCTCAATGGGATTGCGGCCGTTCACAATAATAGAATAGTTGCGGCGCTTGTAGAACATGCCGATTTCAAGACCGAGAACAGATGCAAAATACATGCAACGGGACATAGCACCCTCGTCGGGAGAAATGATGACCAGCTCGTCCTTATCCAGCACGATATCGGGCACATTGCGCACCAGTGCCTTGATCATCTGATAGGTAGGACGCACGTCGTCAAAGCCCGAAAGAGGAATGGCGTTGGAGATACGGGAGTCGTGAGCATCAAACGTGATGATATTGGCCACGCCCATATTCACAAGCTCTTGAAGCATGATAGCACAGTCAAGAGATTCTCTGTGAGAGCGCTTGTGCTGTCTGCCCTCGTAAAGCATGGGCATGATCACGGTAATTCTTCTGGCTTTTCCTGCGATAGCGGCAATAATACGCTTCAGGTCTGCATAGTGGTCGTCGGGGCTCATGGGGACCTCTTGACCGTACATCTTGTACGTTACGCCGTAGTTAAAGGTGTCGCAAATGATGTACACGTCGTGACCTCGCAGAGATTCGTGCAAAAATCCCTTGGCCTCTCCTGTGCCAAAGCGGGGGCAGTCCACGTCAACAAGGTACGTATCGTCACCGCCGTGACGGCGCCAATCCTTCAGGTAGTAATCCACCTGGTTGACGAATGACTCACAACCTCTCATTCCGATCACGCTGAGTTCTCCAAACTGTGATTGCTTCATATGCATCCTCCGATATTTCATTTTCAATGCTTCGATCTTAATCGACAAACCTATTATACCATAAAAACTTCCATTTTCCAACCACTTTTTTGAATTTTTTTCAACCTTGTGAAGAACATGGATGTTTGCACAAAAAAGGCGAAATGAAATCGGCAAATTGTATAACGTCAAACCCATCCGATCACTTTTCGCCATGGCGAAAAGCCACCTCACCT
>SVTU01000028.1 GCA_015063655.1 Oscillospiraceae bacterium | reverse complement strand
ATTGAGGCCGAGTACGCAGACCGTGACGCTGTAGTGCTAATGGCAACGCCGCACAACACCGAAGAGGATTTTGTGCGCTTGGAGCGTGCCGTGCATGCTCTGCCGCACCGGTCCCCCCTGCCGACCGTGTCAGCCCCACCTCTTGCGCCGCTTCCCTGCCGAATGGACCTGCGGCAGGCACTGTTTTCACAGAGCGAAACGGTAGAGGTAGCGCAAGCGCTCGGTCGAATATGCGCTCAGCCTTCCGTCAGCTGTCCGCCCGCCATTCCTCTTGCCGTAAGCGGCGAGGAGATCACTGAGGCGGCGGTCCAATGCATGCAATATTACGGTATCACACACGTTCGTGTGGTGCTGACCACAACATAAGCAAAAGGAGAGTTACCATGAAGGTTTTAATGATCAACGGAAGTCCCCACGCAAACGGAAACACGGCTGCCGCCCTGCAGGCGTTGCAGACCGTCTTTGAACAAAACGGTGTGGAGGTACAGACCGTACACGTAGGAAGCAAGGTGATACGTGGCTGTATCGCCTGCGGAAGATGCGCTCAGCTTGGCCAATGCACCTTTGACGATGCCGTCAACGAGATCGCTCCGCTCTTTGAGGCCTGTGACGGACTGATCCTGGCAAGCCCCGTATACTACGCCAACGCCAATGCCACCCTCATTGCCCTGCTTGACCGCCTGTTTTACAGCACGCCCTTTGACAAGCGCATGAAGGTGGGCGCCGCCGTGACCGTGGCCAGACGAGGCGGCTGCTCGGCAACCTTTGATGAGCTGAATAAGTATTTCACCATCAGCGGTATGCCCGTGGCCTCCAGCCAGTATTGGAACAGCGTTCACGGCAGAGCCGCAGGCGAGGCCGTACAGGACGAGGAGGGCATGCAGACCATGCGCACACTCGCCCACAACATGACGTTTTTGATGAAGAGCATTGCGCTGGGTAAGGAGGCCTACGGCCTGCCCGAGAGTGAACCTACTGTCCGCACAAGCTTTATTCGGTAAATCCATACCAAAACCGCCATCGCGATGCTGCGCAAACTCCCAAAAGAGTTGGCAATCGTCGATGGCGGTCATGATTTATATATTACGGTTCTTGTTATCGGTCAGACCCAAAATGTAGTCAGTAGAAACATGATAAAAGTCAGCCAAGCGAATAAGAATATCGGTGGGAATGTCTCGCTGTCCCAATTCGTAATTACTGTAAACCTGCTGTGAGCAATGAAGAAACGCGCACAACTGCTTCTGCGTTAAATCATGATCCTCACGCAAAGCGCGAATGTTACGATATATCAACGACTTCTCCCCTTCCCGTCACTTTATTTTGATTTATTATAACATTTTGCGCTTTTTACTATTGACATATACCGCATTTTGCGGTATAATAGACTAAAGCCATTCAATTTTTTTATTTTTCAAAGGAGTTTATTATGTTTTGTAAAAACTGCAACGCTCCGTTAGGGGAAGACCAACGCTTTTGCTCGCAGTGCGGCTTCCCAACGGAGTACCAGCCCAAATGCCGCGCTTGCGGTCATGTTTTGGCAGCCAACGCTCGGTTTTGCGATAATTGCGGTACACCGACATCTATCGCAGATCCTACCTCTAACGCCTATTCTCAGTCTACAGAATACCGGTCTGCACAAACGGCATCCACAACTCTCGACCCCGCCTTATTGGACAATAAGACTAAGAGAAGATCCTTTATCAATATTTGCTATGTATCTCTCGCTCTCAGCTTTATATTTTTGTTAATTCTTTGCTTTGTTCCAACCACGCGCCTTACTCTCAATTCCTCTTCGCAGTCCCAAATAATCAAGATTACCTTTCCCTTCTGTAGTTTCGACTCCGAATCCTTTCTTACTGCTCATCTGTTGAACGCCATTGAAAACACGCTACCATATACTAATTTTTCTTCTGCTTTTATTCCCTCTTTAAAAATTTTATCCATTATTTCTTCATTCCTCTTTGACATTATTCCGATCATCATTGCGATTGTTCTTCTGCTGTTTGCCTTGGTAGATAAAAATTATTCAAAAATCAAGCGATTGCGATATCATAAGATTATTGCGTTTTTCTCCATGTTTAGACTTCTGTTCTCTCTTATGTTATCATGTATCATTGCTTCTATATACAACAATAATAATTATGGCAATCCAATAAAAGCCGGCTTTACCGCCATTGGCTGGATTATGCTATTCTTCCAAGTAGCTTTGATCACACTGTTGTTCATTACCTCTTGGCAGAACAAAAAGCAATCTCGGTAAGTCGATTATAATAACAAAAAGAGCAAGAGTAAAAGGATACATTCCTTCTATTCTTGCTCTCGTTTTGTTCTGTCGATATGTCGGCTTTGCCGACTCAATATGTTCTCGCTTTGCTCGAACAGGATATATTGTCGCTTCGTTCCCATTCAATATGAGATAAATCCCTCGTTTGCTCAGCAAACATATCAAGTCCAGGCTTATTAAGTTGCGTTAGCAACATATCGAAAATCCCGCGAGGGATTTATCTAGACGCGTGATTGTCCGATAAGAAGATCACACATACGGTATGACGTTTTTTCGGTTGCTCCTTAACCCATGGTGGAGTAGTTGGGTGCTTCCTTGGTAATGTTGATATCGTGGGGGTGAGACTCACGCAGACCTGCGCCCGTGATCCTCACGAAGGTTCCGTTCTGACGGAGCGAATCGATATCGGGAGCGCCGCAGTAGCCCATGCCGGAGCGCAAGCCGCCCATCAGCTGATACACCGTATCGGCAAGCGGACCCTTGAAGGGCACTCGGCCCTCGACGCCCTCGGGAACCAGCTTCTTATTGCTCTCCTGGAAGTATCTGTCCTTCGAGCCCTTCTCCATTGCGGCGATCGAGCCCATGCCACGGTAGACCTTGAAGCGTCTGCCCTGATACAGCTCCTCTTCTCCGGGAGACTCCTCACAGCCTGCAAACATCGAGCCGATCATAACGGTGGAGGCACCTGCGGCGATCGCCTTGACGATGTCGCCGCTGTATTTCAGACCGCCGTCGGCGATGACGGGAATGTTATACTGATCGGCAACCTCGGCCACGTCACAGATCGCCGTGATCTGCGGAACGCCGATGCCTGCCACGATACGGGTGGTACAAATAGAGCCCGGACCAATACCGACCTTTACGGCATCAGCACCTGCTAAGATCAGATCCTTAGCGGCGGCCGCCGTGGCAATGTTACCTGCGATAAGCTGTGCCTCGGGGAAGGCCTCCTTCACACGGGCAATGCTGCGAAGGATGTTCTGCGAATGACCGTGAGCCGAGTCAAGTACGAGGTAGTCAGCTCCTGCGTCAAGAAGCATCTTGGCTCTGTCAAGCACATCCTTGGTCGCACCGATGGCCGCACCGCAGATCAATCTGCCCTTGGCGTCCTTAGCGGAGTTGGGGTACTTGGTGGCCTTCTCAATATCCTTAATGGTGATAAGACCCGTCAGGACGTTGTTCTTATCGACAAGGGGAAGCTTTTCGATCTTGTGGCGGCGGAGAATATCCTGCGCCTCAGCGAGGGTCGTTCCCTCGGGAGCGAGAACCAAGTTTTCCTTGGTCATCACCTCGGAAATACGAACGTTGAAATCCACCATGAATTTCATATCACGGTTGGTGATGATACCGATCACACGCTTTTGATCGTCACAGATCGGCACACCCGAAATGCGGAACTTATGCATCAGCTGCTCAGCCTCGTATACGTAGTTATCCGCACCGAGGAAGATGGGGTTGGTGATAACGCCGTTTTCGCTTCTCTTCACGCGATCCACCTGGTCGGCCTGCGCCTCGATGGTCATGTTCTTATGGATCGTACCTGCTCCGCCCTCACGCGCCAGCGCAATGGCAAGCCCCGATTCGGTAACGGTATCCATGGCCGCACTCAGAACGGGAACGTTCAGGGTGATCTTGTTGGTAAGTCTGGTCTTCAGACACACGTCAGCGGGAAGAACGTCGCTCTTAGCAGGAACGAGCAGTACGTCGTCAAAGGTCAGTCCTTCTTTGGCAAATTTGGAAGAATAGTTCATATAGCCTCCTTATTTTATACGCTTCGAGAAGCATGAATTTATTTTTTCTATTATAACAAATTTCGTCCCGATTGTCAACCGTTCTTTCTCGGTTTTTTTCGATATTTCATTTTTTCTCCATACACGTAAAAAGGACAAACGAATACGGCATATTTTGTGGCAAGATTTCATAAAATGCAGGAAAGAACCTGCCAGGAGGTCTGCCTATGCTTCGTCTGTCCCGTCCCCTTGCTTTGCTGTTGAGCATTTGCCTGCTATGGGTTTCCATGTTTTCTTTGCTCACGCTCAGTCGCTGCCGTACCGCTGTTGCATCACAGAGCATACAAGACCGTACGCTACCCACGGTGGTGATCGATGCTGGACACGGTGGAGAGGACGGCGGTGCCGTGGGGGTCAACGGCATATACGAAAAGGAGCTGAATTTGCGCATAGCCCTGCTGCTTGCCGACATGCTCCGTGCAGCAGGTGTACCCGTCAAGCTCACACGCACAAGGGATGAGCTGCTGTACGACAAGGGCTCGGACTATGAGGGAAAGAAAAAGGTGCAGGACCTGGAAGCACGCCTCTCCGCAGTCAATACCTGCACCGACCCCGTGCTGGTGAGCATTCACATGAACACCTTTCCCGTAGAGAAATATCACGGTCTGCAGGTATACTACTCAGCCAACAGCGAGGAGTCCGCCGTCATGGCAGAAACAGTGCAAAGCAAGGTCAAGAGCATGCTTCAACCCGACAACCGTAGGCAGAGTAAGCAGGCAACCGGCAGTATCGGACTGCTCAAGCGTCTGGACTGCCCTGCCGTTCTCATTGAATGCGGTTTTCTTTCCAATGCGGAAGAATGTTATCATCTATGTGAGGAATCCTATCAAAAAGAGCTTTCCTTTTCTCTCTATTGTGCGATTTTTTCATATATATCGGAGAATTTGGAAAACGCCTCTTGATTTTTTATTCTCCCTCATGTATAATAGAGATACCGAGAACGACAAAAAAAGGAAGGCACAAAAATGAAAGGCACAAAGCTCATTTACGTTTGCTCCGAATGTGAATATACCTCCCCAAAATGGTTGGGCAAATGCCCGCATTGCGGTGCTTGGAACTCCTTTGTGGAGGACGTGGCTCTCAAGGAGACACCCGCCTCCCCGAAGCGGGTGGTCAGCATCACGGCGGACGGCGGCGGCGCACGCCCCTTTTGTGAGACCGAAGCACCCGATTATATCCGCACGGCCACGGGCCTTTCCGAGCTTGACCGTGTTTTGGGCGGCGGTCTTGTCTTAGGCTCTGTGGTGCTGCTCTCGGGTGAGCCCGGCATCGGCAAATCCACGCTTCTTTTGCAGATCTGTGACACGCTTGGCTCACACCGCAAGGTGCTGTACGTTTCGGGCGAGGAATCCGAGGGACAGCTCAAGCTTCGTGCCGAGCGTTTGCACATACAGGGCGACAATCTGTTCATACTGACCGAAACGAACGTGGAAAAGATCCTCGCCGAGGCAGACAAGATCAAGCCCGACGTGATCATTGCCGACTCCGTTCAAACCATGTATCTCGATCAGTCCGCCTCTGCCGCAGGCAGTGTGACGCAGGTCAAGGACAGTGCCATGGCCTTCATCGGGAAGGCGAAGAGCTACGGGATCTCGGTGATCCTGGTTGGCCACGTAAACAAGGAGGGCGGCATTGCGGGTCCGAAGGTGCTTGAGCATATGGTGGACGCCGTGCTGTGCTTTGAGGGTGACAGACGGCAGGCCTACCGCATCATTCGTGCCAATAAGAACCGTTACGGCTCGACCAATGAGATCGGGGTGTTTGAAATGACGGACGAGGGTCTGTGCGAGGTGGCCAATCCCTCACAGATGCTGATGGCCGACCGCCCCGACGATTCCTCGGGCAACTGTGCCGTTTGCACCGTAGAAGGCACACGGCCTCTCGTGGCAGAGATACAGGCGCTTGTTACACCCACCGCCTTTCCCTCTCCCCGCCGCACGGTAGGCGGCGTGGATTACAACCGCACGTGCCTATTGCTCGCCGTGCTGGAAAAACGCTTAGGCCTTCGCTTTTCGGGACATGACGTGTACGTCAACGTCATCGGCGGTATGACGCTGGACGAGCCTGCCGTTGATCTAGCTCTCGCCCTTGCTCTCATCTCCTCCATCACCGACCGCATCATTCCCGACGACCTCATCGCCATGGGAGAGATCGGCCTTTCGGGCGAATGCCGAGCCGTCTCACAGATCGAGCAGCGCATCAAGGAGGCCGCACGGCTTGGCTTCGGCACAGCCGTTATTCCCCATCGCTGTGCCGAAAAGCTTCCCGCCGACCTCGGCATACGCATCATACCCGTCAAGAGCATTTTCGACGTGCTGAAAATTCTCCGCAAGGAGCGCAAAGAGCAAGCCCCTGACGAGGCATAAAATCATTTTTCACTTTTTTTCGATTTTTTGAAAAAAATCCTTGACAAAGAAATACACTTGTGGTATAATTTTAATTCAGTACGGGCACATCGTGTCCGTCTCCTTACCACGTAAAATCTGACATGCGTGGTCTAAAGTCCATAGGGAGGTGTAAAAAATGGAAAAGGTAATCAATTCGTACGAAAACCTGTTCATCGTTGACGTAACGCAAGGCGAAGAAGCCACGGAAGCAACCGTGAACAAATTCATGTCTCTCATTGAGGCGAATGCCGAAGTGGTTGACGTGGCAAAGTGGGGTAAGAGACGTCTGGCATACCCGATCAACGATATGCCCGAGGGATACTACACCGTAGTAACCTTTAAGTCTGAGCCTGCATTCCCCAGAGAGCTCGAGCGCTTGATGAACATCGATGAGAGTGTTATGCGCTCCATGATCACAAGACTTGAGTACGATCCTGCCGAGCGCAAGGCTGCCAAGGAAGCAGAAGCCGCCAAGGCTGAAGCAGAGGCCCCTGTTGCCGAGGAAGCTCCTGCAACGGAAGAATAATTCAAGAATTGCTTAGGAGGTGTTCTGATGGCTAACTTCAACCTGAACAAAGTCATTCTGGGTGGCAGATTGACAGCAGACCCCGAGCTTAAGCAAACTCCCAGCGGCATTTCCGTGTGTACCTTCACCGTGGCGGTCAACCGCCGTGTGAGCAAGGACTCCACCAATCAGCCCCAGGCAGATTTCTTCAACGTAACTGCATGGCGCAGCACCGCTGAGTTTGTTGCACGCTTCTTCAAAAAGGCTTCGTCCATCTGTGTGATCGGTTCAATCCAGAACCGTTCATGGACAGACCCTCAGGGCGCTAAGCACTACGCAACCGACATCGTTGCCGATGAGGTCACCTTTGTTGACGCTCGCGGTGAATCCCCTGCCGGTAGCGGACAGTCCGCTTATACCCCTGACGCCTACAATGCTCCCTCGTTTACCTCGGATGCCAATGCCGCACCCAAGTTTGAGGAGCTGAAAACCGACGACGATCTCCCCTTCTGAGGAGCCGTCACGACACAACGATTAACAGGAGGATACTGAAATGGATAGAACGGAAAATACCGCTCGCGCACCCAAGCCCATGATGCGCAAGAGAAAAAAGGTTTGCATCTTCTGCGTCGATAAGGTTGACTTCATCGACTACAAGGATTCCGCTAAGCTCAGAAAGTTCATCAGCGAGCGCGGCAAGATCCTGCCCAGAAGAATTTCCGGCACCTGCGCTATGCATCAGCGTGAGCTGAACACCGCCATCAAGCGTGCTCGCCAGGTTGCTCTTCTTCCCTACGTTACCGACTAAGGTACGATACAGAACAGACGGGACACAAAATGTGTTCCGTCTGTTCTGTTTTTTCTTTCTTTTCCCCCTTCCATCTTTTGGCTATGTTCATCATGCACAAGTATTTTTTTGCTAAATTGTGCATGTAAACGAAACTTTTTTCAAAAGGCGTATTAAACTTGATTTTCAAGTTATTTAATGATATAATGTATGGAGTAATACTCTGAATGGGTATCAGTTACCAAACCACAGGAGGTTTTAGGAATGATAAAGAAACTATCTGCACTTCTTCTTGCGTTGCTTATGGTGGCAACGGCATTGGTCGGTTGCGGAAAGAAGGATGAAGATGATAAGGGCGCATACGTCTTTATGTATCTCTCCGATCTGGTGTACGACCTTGACCCCGTCAATGCCTATACCAACGAGTCCGCATTGAGAATCGTCAGCTTGATGTTTGACAATCTGTTCGTTTTGGATGAAAACGGCAAGGTCAAGAAATCCTTGGCTAAGGACTACAAGATCATTGAGAACGAGCAATCCGAAGAATACAAAATGGAGATCACGCTCAACGAGACCTATTGGACGGACGGCATGCCCGTAACCGCCAATGACGTGGTATTTTCCTGGAAGCGTATCATGACCGTTGAGGATTCCTATTCTGCCGCTTCCCTCTTGTTCGACGTTAAGAACGCACGTGCCATCAAGGAGGGTGAGGGTGAATTTACCATCGATGACCTCGGTGTGTGTGCGTTGGATGACAAGACGGTTGAGGTTACCTTTGAGGAAAAGATCGATTACGACCAATTTCTCGTTAATCTGACCAGCTATACGCTTTGCCCTCTCCGCGAGGAGATCACGGTAAAGACCACCGACTGGGCAAAGAAGCCTGCTTCCATCGTTTCCAGCGGTCCCTTCCGCCTCAGAGAGGCTTCCTACAAGGAGGGCGAGGAGAAGATGGTATTCGAGCGTAACGCTTACTACTACCGCAACTATCAGAAGGACAAGATCGACAAGTCTGTTACCCCCTACCGACTGGTTGTCGATTTCACCAAATCCGATGAGGATCTGATGAAGGCTTACGAGAACGGTGAGCTGTTCTACGTGGGTGATATTCCGATGTCTGTTCGCGCTGACTACAAGGACGTGGCAGAGGTTACGGATGCGCTCAGCACTCACACCTACGTTCTCAACCAGAACGCTGTGATCAGAAAGTATAGCAAGAGCGGCTTTGCCGCCCTTGAGGGCAACGGCATCGTATACAATCCTTCCCTCGTTGAGGGCAAGGAAGGCGACAAGATCTTCGCCGATGCCAATATCCGCAAGGCTATGTCGCTTGCCATCGACCGTGATGCCATTGCCGAGGCCGTTGTCTTTGCGAAGGCTGCTACGGCTCTCGTGCCCGACGGTATCTTCAATGCAGGTCCTAAGAAGGGTTGGTTCGGCAAGCCCGAGCAGTTCCGCAAGGCAGGCGGTGACCTGATCGCCACCTCTGCTAATATGGACGAAGCCCAGGCTTTGATCAAGAAATCGGATTACGATCCTGCCGATTACATGTTCGCCATCTCGGTTGCTGCACAGGACGAGGTACATATGGCCATCGCTGAAATGGTGAAGGCCGCTTGGGAGGAGCTTGGCTTCCACGTTGCCATCAACGCCGTTGCCCCCATTCCCAATGATGATAAGTGGATCCACATCGACGATACCCCCAAGGATATCATGGACGATATCTTCAACGAGGCATACCGTGCAGGTCAGTTTGAGGTTGCCGCCGTTGATACGGTTGCATACTCTGCCGATGCCTTCACTGCTCTGTCTGTTTACGCCAAGGCCTTTGCAGGTCAGGGTATGGATATGACCAGCGGTGACTACACCATGACGCCTCACATTTCGGGCTATGACAGCGAAGAGTACAACGAGCTGATGGAAGAGATCTACGACGAAAAGGACATTAAGGCACGTGCCGAGCTTCTGCATGAGGCTGAGGAGCTGTTGATGGAGGATATGCCCGTTATCCCGATCATCTTCAACCAGCATGCAACGCTGACTGCCAAGGGGCTTTCCAAGGTTAAGGCCACGTATTACACGCCTGCCGTCTTTACGAAGGCTAAGCTGAAGAATTACGAGCAGTACATTCCCGCTGAGGAGCAGGAATAATACAAAAGGACCGACAGTGCATCTGCACTGTCGGTCTTTTCAGCGTGTCGAGAAAGTCTCGACACGCTGAAATAAACGCCGAAAAGGGTAGGCAGTTATTTCGTTCTTACATTCGTCGGCGCACGAGGGTACGCTAGCGTGTAAGAACGGAAGAAGCAAGGAAGCACAAGGATTTCTCAACGAAATCCTTGTGCTTCTCCTATATTTGACACGTTCCGCATTACTTGCCTTGTTCTTCTTCCTGCTTGCGGTCTGACAGCTTTTTCGGTCGTCTTTTTATCTTAGCTCTTCTAACACAACGTATCCATTGGTATCGGGCAGAATGCGAGGGTCGTGGCACAAGAGGGGGATATAGCATGGCTTGCTGTATTCTTCAATAAACGCCTTGCTCGCTTCCCTGTTCTTTGATGCACCCGTGGGGATCTTGTAAAGCAAATTGTTCGGTGAATAGCATTCGTCGCCGCAGATCACGTAGACATGCTCACCGAGCGTGTAGCACACGATACAGGAGCCTGCGCTGTGCCCACCGATACAAAACACCTGCACGTCATCCGTCACGCTGCAAGACTGATCAAAAATATGCAAACGGGCATGCTCGGGAAGATACTGCTTTCCACGCTCGTATTCCTTCTCTTGCACGTATACGGTGGCATTGGTAAAATGCCTGATGGCATCGATGTGATCATGGTGGGCATGTGTGATGATCACGTCGGTGATCTCCTGGGGAGTTAGTCCGTAGCGTGCAAGGATCTCGCAGGGTGACACAAAGTGGCTCAGCGGGAAGCCCGGCATCGTGTCACAGCCCGCATCCACCAAAATACGCCTTCCGTCCTGCTCAATGAGGTAGACGGTAAGGGAGATAGAATCGTACCGTTCGGGATCACCGTTGGGATAGATATGCTTGTGGGAAAGCACCGTTTGCCCATACTTCAACGCTACAATCCTATCCTTGCAGGACGTCTTATTCTCCAACTGTCAGAACGACCTTTCCGATGTTTTCACCGCGGTACAGAATATCGTGTGCGGCCTCTGCCTCAGTGATGGGAAGCACCTTATAGATGGTGGGCTTCACCAAGCCCTGCTCGACCTTAGGCCATACGTCACGTACGAGGTTAGCAAGGATCTGTGCCTTGACAGAAGGATGGCGGGAGCGCAACGTGCTGCCGACGATGCGAACATTTCTCACGTAAATGTTCTTCAGATCGATCTGCGTCTTGGTTCCTGCCAAGGCGGCAATCATGATCCATCTGGCACCGTGCGTCAGATAAGGCAGACAATCACCCATAGCCTCACCGCCCAAGCAGTCGATGGCCACATCCACAGAGCGACCTGCCTCAAGCTCAGCCTTCAGCACGTCCTTGAGGGGCTGCTTTAGGGTATTCACCACAATATCAGCACCCACCTTGCGTACAGCCTCAACCTTTTCCTCATCAATCACCGTGGTGATCACACGAATACCGAAGGCCTTTGCCATGGGAATGACCACGCTGGCAAGACCGCTGGCACCTGCCTGCATCAGCAGGGTGTTACCCTCCTCGATCTTACCCTCAATAAACAAATTCAGATACGCCGTAGCAAATGCCTCGGGCATGGCGGCAGCCTCGATCATCGAGCAATTCTTCGGGATGGGCATCAGCATATCGTACTTCACGGTCACATATTCGGCATAACCGCCACCGCCAAGCAGGGCGCACACCTTATCGCCAACTCTCCAAGCCGACTTCTCTGCGGCCTCCTCGCCAACGGAAACGATGGTTCCCGCAATCTCAAGTCCCATCCAATCGGGGCAACCCGGAGGGGGCGGATAGTCTCCCTCTCTCTGCATTAGGTCAGCACGGTTAAGTGCCACAGCCTCAATCTTGACCAAGACCTCCTCGGACTTCATCACGGGATCCGGCACGTCGCTCCAATGCAGGCTTCTGTCCTTCTTATCCACTAAAATTGCTTTCATATGCTTGCTCCTTTTTATAATACGATTTCTTTTTTATAATCCACGTCAACTCCGCAGGATGCCAACAGCACTCTGTGAAGCCTTGCCTCGTATTCATAGGAATACGTGTTCGTCTTTTCCCCGTTGACCATGGCGCAAAAGCTTGCCATCATCGTTTCGTATCGGTCATAGGTGGGGGTATCATAGAATTTTCGCTTGTCACGCCACGTGTGGTTGGGCGTATCCTCGGCATAGACCTCGCTCACACCTGTATATAAGGGGCAAAATGTGTTTTTCTCCTCCGACGCATGCTCAAAGGTCTTAAGCTCCACCGTACCAAGACTACCGCAAACCACAAGCTGACGGCGGTTGTAACCACCTATCTCCGCCGCACAGGACTTGGCAAAAGAAATGCCGTTTGCGTAGCGGTAGACCACCATGCCGTAATCATCGGCCGTCACGCCGTCAAGACGGGTGCAGGTATTGAGCGGAATGATCTCCTCAGGCACACCGCACACGGTAAGGATCAGATCGATCAGATGACAGCCAAGATAAAAGGTCATGCCGCCCGGGAACTGATCAAGCCATTGCCGCTTTTGGGGCTTATGGTCACAGCTCATATGTGCCTCTACCGCATGGATCTCGCCAAGCTTGCCTGCCCGAACATCCTCCAAGAGCTTTAGCACGGCAGGGTTGTAGCGGTACATATATCCCGTGTGAAAGATCAAATTCTTTCTTTTGGCTGTTGCGAGCATGCTTTCATAGGCCTCGGTTTCAAGACCGCCCGGCTTATCCATATGCACGGGCAAGCCTCTGTCAAGCGCCGCTTGCACGTGCTCGGTGGTGGTCAGCTCCTCGGTTTCGATCACAGCGGCATCAAGGTCATCGATAGCGAAAGCCTCTGACAGTGTTAAGCGAGGGATGCCCTCGTAGTGCTTTTTCCGCTCCTCCCAATACGTTTCCTCTGTTTCGGGAACCACAACACCCGCAATATCAAAATACGCAGGCATATGTTTCATCGTGGTCATAATCGCACCGGCATGGTCGTGGCCGATCCCGATCTGAATAACTTTTATCTTTTTCATGCTGCCCCCTCAATCCATCTGCGTCCAATCAAACTGAACCACAGGAAATGCCTTTTCCACAGCAAGTCTATTATAGATCTTGACCATGTCCCGAGCGGGATGCACCTCTTCAATGAGGGTGCGCAGGTCAAGTCTACGGTAGCGGAGCATTTCGAGAACGGCTCTCTCGTCGTCTGCCTCTGTCCACCAACCGGGTGCAGACTCCTGACGGGGACGGGCGTCGGTATGTGCACCAACCATCGTC
>SVTU01000027.1 GCA_015063655.1 Oscillospiraceae bacterium | reverse complement strand
TATGATCGCCCGTTTGCGTGCCGACGGCTTTGAGGTAACCCAGGCAACCATTTCCCGTGATATGCGTGAGCTGAAGCTGACCAAGGTGCAAACGGCGCACGGCTCGTATAAGTACGTGGTCAATCAGGCAAGATCAGGGGCAGAGCGTGTCAAGCTCAACCACGCCGTGGTGGATTCCATTGTCAGTGTGGATTATGCGGGGAACACCATTGTTCTCAAAACCTACCCGGGACTGGCCATGGCCGTGGCCTCGGGTGTGGATGCCTTGAACATGCATGATATTTTGGGGTGCGTCGGCGGAGACGACACCATTATTATCGTGGTGCGCTCCGAGCAGGCCGCCGCCGAGATCAGCGCAAACCTTCACGAGCTGATGAAATCCTTTTAAGGGGAAGAGGGCATGATACAATCTCTGCATATTGAAAACGTTGCGGTGATCAAATCCCTGGACATTGAGTTTACCGACGGCTTTATCGTCCTCACGGGCGAGACGGGCGCGGGTAAATCCATCATGATCGACAGTCTTGGGCTTTTGTACGGCCAGCGTGCCGACCGTGATTTGATACGTACGGGCGAGACGGCGGCTGAGGTCAGTGCCGTCTTTACCGATATCGGACAGCAGGCTTGCGCATGGCTTGAGGAGGCAGGCTTTTCCTTTGAGGACGGCACAGTCATGATCAGCCGCACCATTAAGTGCGATGCGGCCTCCACTGCCCGACTTAACGGCAGAAGCATCACGCTTTCGATGCTTCGTGAGATCTCCGCTATGCTGTTCCATATCCATGGGCAGAATGACAATCAGCTTTTACTTGACAAGGCACGCCACGGGCAATATCTCGACTCTTACGCCCGCCATGAGGAAACCTTGTCCGTCTATGAAAAGCAATACCGTGAGGTCATGCGCCTTCGCAGGGAGATGGCGGATGTGCGGCGTGAGGGCATGGAGAACGTGCGCCTTGCGGAAATGCTGAAATTTCAAATTGCCGACATCGACGCCGCTAAGCTCAAGGTGGGCGAGGAGGAGGAGCTTTTGGCTCTGTCCCGCCGTCTGCAGGGCTATGAGCGAATTCATAAAGGCACGAGCCTTGTGTCGAAGGCTCTGGAGGGCGGAGAAAAGGGCTTGGGCGCCATGTATCTTTGCGAGCGTGCCGCCTCGGCACTGTCAGGCATTTCCGATGCCGTTCCCTCGGCCGCTGCGCTGTCCGACCGTCTTTGCTCGGTTCGCTATGAGCTTGAGGATATAGCCTCGGCGGTTGCGGACATAGCCAAGGAGCAGGGAACGGAGGATCCTACCGCCTTGATCGATAAGACCGAGGCAAGGCTGAACACCATTACCAAGCTCAAAAGAAAATACGGAGCAACCGTTGAGGAGATCGTGAGCTACCGTGCCGAGGCGGCTCGCCGTCTTGACGGTATGGAGCATGCGGATGAGAGGCTCGAGGATCTTGCCAATGAGCTGGCGGATGCCGAAAAGAAGGCAAGAGCCTCTGCCGAGGCACTCCACGCAGGCCGCTTGGCGGCGGCCCACACGCTGACGAGCAGGGTGACGCAAACGCTGTCCTTTTTGGACATGCCCAAGGTGCGCTTTTCCGTCGGCATGGAGACCACGCAGGATTTGACACCCAGCGGGACCGACGATGTGGAATTCTTGATTTCCACCAACCCGGGTGAGCCGCTGATGCCCATGATTAAGATCGCCTCGGGCGGTGAGCTTTCCCGTATCATGCTGTCCCTTAAGAGCGTTCTGAACGCCGCAGACGGTATGAATACCGTGATCTTTGATGAGGTCGATACGGGTATTTCGGGTAAGACCTCACGCAAGGTGGGCATGAAGCTTCGTCAGATCGCAGAGAATGCACAGGTGCTGTGCGTCACGCACTCGGCACAGATCGCCTCCTTGGCCAAAACGCATTGGTATATTGCAAAGACGGAGACGGACGGCCGCATGCAAACCACCATTCGTCCCTTGGACGAGGCGGAGCGTGTGGAGGAGATCGCCAGAATACTGGGCGGCATTGAGGTCACAGAGGCACAAAGAAGGGCCGCTGTGGAAATGATCGAGGAGGGAAGAGTGCTGTGAATAAGACCAACGCCATGCGTCAGCTTGACGCAGCTAAGATCCCGTACGAGGTCTTTTCCTATCCCGTGGACGAACGTGATCTATCGGGTACGCACATTGCCGATTGCATCGGCTTGCCCTATGAGAGAGTGTTTAAGACCATTGTTACAAAAGGCGATAAAACGGGGTATCTTGTGTTCTGCATCCCCTGCCATAAGGAGATCGATCTGAAGAAGGCGGCCGCCGTGACGGGTAACAAAAAAATTGAGACGGTCGCAGTCAAGGAGCTTCTTCCTTTGACGGGGTACATTCGGGGCGGCTGTTCACCCATTGGCATGAAAAAGAGGTTTCCTACGTACGTGGACGAATCGGCAAGGGATCACGAGAGTATTACGGTCAGTGCGGGCGTGCGAGGCATGCAGCTGCTTGTGGGACTTTCGGATCTTCTTCGCATGACCTCAGCTAAGGTAGCCTCGGTGACAGCAGAGCGCTGACAGAAATATTTTGCATAATGTCTTGCATTATGAAGGAATTTGTAGTATAATCAAAAGGTTGAATACAGACAAGAAAGGTTTTGGACATGCTTACCATTAAGAAAAGAATTGCTTGCAGGATCGCAGCAAGCGTGGAAAAAAGCTTTGGACAGGGAACGCTCACCGAGCAGGATGTTCTGTCTATGCTGGAATATCCCCCCGACGATAAGATGGGAGACCTTGCGTTGCCCTGCTTTAAGCTGAGCAGAACGCTGCGCAATGCCCCCCCAAGGATCGCCGCCGCCATAGCCGAGGACTTTTCCGATGAGGCCGTGGCACGTGTTGAGGTCGTTGGCGGTTACGTGAACCTGTATCTTGACGGGGCGTACCTTGTGCGCCATATGTTAGCCGAGGTGGCCGACAAGAAGGATACGTACGGCTCGCCCAATGAGGGCAACGGACGGGTGGTCGTGTTTGACTATTCCTCGCCCAATCTCGCCAAGCCATTCCATATCGGGCATTTGGGAACGACCGTGATCGGCCATTCTTTGAAGAAATTGCACGAGTTTGCGGGATATCGCTGCGTGGGTATCAATTACGTGGGCGACTGGGGTACGCAATTCGGTAAGCTGATCGTGGCCTATAAAAAATGGGGCGACCGTGAGACCGTGGAGAACGGCGGTGTGGACGCTCTTGTCGATCTCTACGTCAAGATCAATAACGCCATCTCGGGCAATGAGGCGCAGGGCATTCCCGCCGATCCCGCCCTTGCGGACGAGGCAAGAGCCGAGTTCTGCAAGATGGAGCAGGGAGACGAGGAAAATCTCGCTCTGTGGCGTTGGCTTGTGAAGCTTTCTCTCAAGGCAAACGATGAGATCTACCGTCAGCTTGGTATCACCTTCGACAGCTACAAGGGAGAGAGCAATTATACGAACGAGATGCCCGCTCAGGTTGCACGCCTGCGTGACATGGGGCTTCTCAAGCTTGATGACGGAGCGTCCATCGTGGACCTGGAGGCCTACGGCATGCCGCCCTGTCTCATTCTCAAGCGTGACGGCTCGTCGCTCTATCCCACAAGAGATATTGCCGCTGCATACGACCGCAAGCAGATGTATCACTTTGATAAATCCGTCTACGTGACGAGTGCGGGACAAAGCCTGCACTTCGCTCAGTGGTTCAAGGTCGTGGAGCTGATGGGCTACGATTGGGCGGATCAGCTTGTACACGTGCCGTACGGAACGGTCAGCATCAACGGCGCTAAGCTTGCCACCAGAACGGGCAACGTCATTCTTTTGCGTGACCTGTTTGCCATTGCCACCGAGAAGGTAGCGGGCATCATGGAGGAGAAGAACCCCAATCTTGAGAACAAGGAAGCCATTGCCGAGCAGATCGGTGTGGGTGCTATCGTGTTCTACTACCTCTCCAATTCCCGCATGAAGGATATCAATTTCGTGATGGAGGATGCGCTGTCCTTTGACGGAAACACAGGCCCTTACGTGCAGTATACCTACGCAAGAGCGTCATCCATTCTCGCTAAGGCCGAGCGTGTGGCAGATGCCTCCGAGATCGTGGTAACAGCCCCCGAGGAGGCCGCCCTTGCCAAGGTGCTTGCGTCCTTTGAGGAAAAGGTGAAGGAGGCATTGGATACCTACGAGCCCTCTGTGATCGCCCGTTACATTCTGAGTGTGGCGGCAGCCTTTAACCGCTTTTATCACAACTGCACCATTCTCGGCGCCGAGGACGAGAGCGTTAAGGCGACCCGTGTGGCACTCACCGCCGCAGTCAAGACGGTTCTTGGCAATGCCTTTGATCTGATCTGTCTGCACAAAACCGAAAAAATTTAAATACACCGCACTGCGGTATGGAGGAAATCATATATGTCAGGACATAGCAAATGGGCTAATATCAAGCACAAAAAGGAAAAGACCGATGCACAGAAAGGTAAGATCTTTACTAAGATCGGTAAGGAGATCACCATTGCCGTCAAGGAGGGGGGCGGAGATCCCAACAACAATGCCAAGCTCCGTGATCTGATCCAAAAGGCAAAATCCAATAACGTACCCAACGATAACATTGAGCGCACCATCAAGAAGGCGCTCGGCGGCACGGGTGAGACCTATGAGGAGATCGTGTATGAGGGCTACGGCCCTGCAGGCATTGCCGTGATCGTGGAGACCACCACCGATAACCGCAACCGCACGGCAGGCAACGTTCGTTCGTATTTCTCCAAATACCACGGCAACCTCGGTCAGGTTGGCTGTGTGGGCTATCTGTTTACCGACAAGGGTGTTATCATTATCGATAACGAGGACGGTGACATTGATGAGGATAAGCTGATGGAGACCGCTCTTGAGGCAGGAGCTGAGGACTTTGCCGCAGAGGGAGATGTATTTGAGATCTACACCGAGCCCGATGACCTGTACGCCGTACAGGAGGCCCTTGAGGCGGCAGGCTATGCGCTTGTTTCCGCTCAAAAGGATAAGATCCCCCAGAATTACGTCACGCTTGACAATGAGGACGATATCAAGTTTATGGGTCTGTTGATCGAGCATCTGGAGGATGATGACGACGTCATGAACGTATATCACAACTGGGAAAACTGTGACTGATGTCAGAGACCCTTCATGAACAGATACAAAAAGCTTGTATGTAATACGGCGATACTCGGTTTGGGCAAGATGGCATCAAAGCTGATCGTTCTGTTGCTCACACCGCTCTATACCGCCATTCTGTCGCCCGAGCAATTCGGTACGGCGGACATTTTGGCGCAGACCGCCAATCTGATCATTCCCATTGCGTGTATCGGGATCTGTGACGGGATCTTTCGCTTCGCCATGGATGCCGACAACCGTAAAACGGTGTTCAGTACGGGACTGTGCCTGCTTATGATGGCATCTGCCGCTACGGCGTGCCTCGTGCCTTTGCTGGGGCTGTTTGATTTATTTGAAGGGTACGTTGCCCTTGTCGGTGCGTACGTGCTGTCGGCCAACTTTCATTCACTCCTTGCCCAATACCTCAGAGCCAAGGGAAAAACCACGCTCTTTGCCGTGCAGGGCATTATCAATACAGCGTTGACGGTGCTGCTGAATTTGCTTTTTTTGCTCGTTTTCGATATGGGCGTGCTGGGCTACGTGCTGTCCGTGGTGGTGGCCGATGCGACAGTAGCCGTTTGTCTGTTTCTGTTTGCGGGCTTATGGCGTGATTTCTCGCCGAGAGCCTTTAGCAAGCAATCGGCCAAAGAGCTGCTTGCGTTCAGCATTCCGTACATTCCCACTGCCATGCTGTGGCTGGTGACCTCGGTGTCGGATCGGTATATCGTCCGCTATTACAGCGGGGCGGCCGAAACGGGGCTGTATACGGCGGCATATAAGATACCCACACTCTTATCCTTGCTTTGCGGCGTGTTTATTGAGGCGTGGCAGCTGTCTGCCGTCAAGGACGCTACGGAGGAGCAGAGAAGCGGCTTCTTCGGCAAGGTGTATGCCTCATATATGGGTATCATCTTCCTTATTGCCTCGGGGCTGATTGCCTTTTGCCGTGTCTTTACGAATATTTTGCTTGCCGATGCCTATGCCGACGCTTGGCAATATATCCCACTCTTGGTCCTTGCAACGGCCTTTTCCGCCCTTGTGTCCTTCATGGGCAGTGTATACTTTGTTGAAAAGAAAAGCGTGTATTCCATGATGACGTCGCTGGCGGGAGCTGTTGTGAACGTGATCTTGAATTTCGTTCTCATTCCCGAGCATGGGGCAATGGGAGCGGCCTTGGCTACGGTGATCAGCTACGTTGCCGTGTATGCCATTCGTGCCATCGACACACGCTCCTACGTTCGTTTTTCTCAGCATACGCTCCTGCTTTTGCTCAATACGTGCGTGCTGTGCTTGCAGATCGCCGTCATGCTGCTTGGGGTGAGGTATCGGTTCTATATCGCCCTTTCTTTGTGTGCGGTGATGGCATTACTGAACCTGCGGGGGCTGTGGGACATGGCGCAAAAGCTGTTGCCGACAAAAAAAGTTGAAAAAAATTAAAAAAAGGTATTGCAATTCCATTTTGAATATGGTATAATATCTCGTAATGTGTGCTTACACAAGATTAAGGGCAGTCCGCTGCGCAGCTCTGCATGAATGCCCGGATTTTTAAGGAGGACTGAAAACATGGATTTGATTCAGGCTTTTACAAACGAGCAGCTCAAGAAGGAAGTACCCGTGATCCGCATTGGTGATACCGTTCGTATTCACAACAAGATCAAAGAGGGTAACAGAGAGAGAATTCAGATGTTCGAGGGCACGGTGATCGCTAAGCACGGCGGCGGAATCTCCGAGACCTTCACCGTAAGACGTGTTTCTTACGGTTGCGGCATCGAGAAGACGTTCCCGATTCACTCTCCCAATGTTGAGAAGGTTGACATTATTCGTGTCGGTAAGGTTAGAAGAGCAAAGCTCTACTACCTGCGTGACAGAGTTGGTAAGGCATCTAAGGTTAAGGAAAAGATCTAATCGCTTTGCTGTCAACTAAGAATACGCCAACGGAGCTTTCCTAACTTCGTTGGCTTATTCTTTTTTATCAAAAACAGGTGATATATGGTATCATCGGTGTCTCATTGAACAGACATACTAAAGATGTAAAAAGGAAAGGAGAGCAGGATGAAAAAACTGTGTAGCGTTTTGCTGCTGTGCTGTTTGCTTCTCACAACGGCTGCGGGCTGTCAAAAGGGGAATGAGCCCGAGGAAACAACGCCCCCACCGTCTGCGCCCGTCGAGGAGGAGCTTGATCTGAACGACGAGCTGAGAGGACGGCATACGTTGCGCTTTGGAGACGACGGAGAATTTCGCATCTTGTTTTTATCCGACGTGCAAAGCACGGGCTACAAGGTGCCCGACTTTGTAAAAGAGAATATCAATACACTGGTTGCCCGAGAGAATCCCGATCTTGTGATCTTTACGGGTGACAATACGGTGGGGCAGGATACCGTGCCGAGACTGCGCTCCTTTTTAGAGGACATGACCGAGGAGCTTGAAAAGCGAAGGATTCCGTGGGCGCACGTATACGGCAATCACGATGAGGATGCGGCACTGAGCAAGGAGGAGCAGCAGGAGGTTTACGAATCCTTCTTCTGGTGTATCTCTAAGGACGTTCGTCCCGAGCTGTCGGGCGTGGGTAACTACGTCATTCCCGTGTACGCATCGGAAAACGACGCTATTGCTCACGTTCTGTACGGATTGGATTCGGGCTCGTATCTCTCCGATGAGGAATACGAGCAAAAGGTTGAGAACGGCGTCCCCTATGACGGCTTTTTGGGTGCAAGCTACGATTATATCCGAGACGACCAGGTCAAGTGGTATGAGGATACCTCAAGGGCCATTGAGGAACGGGAAGGACACCTTGTGCCGTCCTTGATGTTTTTCCATATTCCGTTGCAGGAGAATTGGACGGCATGGAAGGCCCTGGAGGATACCGATGCTTACGAGGGCTTCAAGCGAGATTGCATCACAGCATCTTCCGTTCATTCGTCGCTGTTTGACTCTGTGTTGAAGCGAGGCGACGTGAGCATGATCGTCAACGGTCACGATCATCTGAACGACTACGTGCTGACGCACGAGGGCGTGACGCTGTGCGCCACGGCAACCGTAGGAAACGAATGCTATTATTCCGACGATATGCTGGGCGGCCGTGTGGTGGTCCTGCATGAGAACGAGCCCGATAGGATCGACACGTATATGTCGAAGCTCGGTGACTATATAGTGCCCCGTGGCCCTGTATCCGCTTTGCCATCGGGTACGGTGATCGATTTTAACGCTAAGGATAAAAACTACGGTGTTACGGGTTGGAACTGTGCGCTTGACGGCGCACACCGTTACGAGGATATTCGATACGGATATGCAGCCGATAAGGGCGTGGACGGAAGCGGTGCCTTGGGCATTTGCCGAACCGATTTTTACGACGGCATTGCTGATGACCTTGTGGAATGCAAGGTCGAGCTGGATACGGTGGGAACGATGGGGAATAACCGATACGTTCGCTTTTGGATGGATCTGCGCGGTCAGGTCTCCAAGCTCGACTTCGGACGTGCCGCCTTCGGTATGATCGCCAACGATGAGATCGGCGCCTCCTACCGAACCGACAACGGCGGTGACGAATACTCCTTTTATTTCTATGACGAGAGCACAGGGCAGTGGGTGGAGAAGCATACGGGCGAGGACGGCTGCTTTGGCACGTACTACGATAGCTCCGTTGAGGGCTTGTGCGGATATTTTGCCTTCTCCCTTGAGGATCTTCGTCAAATGGGTACGCACCGCTATCTGGATGAGAACGATGTTCTGACAGCCTTTTATTTCTGCTTCACCTATGCCGATAAGGCTATGGAAAGTAACTGGGTGTATATCGATGACGTTGCACTCGTTACCGACTACCGTTCGTTTTAACCGGGTTTCTTATATAAAAAGAGGAAGTCTCAGATAGAGACTTCCTCTTTTTCGGTCTTGCCCGACAGGCCGTGATCTTTATTTGGCGGCCGCCTCACGGCGAGCCTTCATCAAAGCCTTCATACGGGACTCGGTATCCAAGATCTTCTTGCGAAGTCGGATGCTCTTGGGGGTGACCTCGATCAGCTCATCGTCATTGATAAACTCAATGGCTTCCTCCAAGCTGAATACGATGGGGGGGGTGAGCAGCAGCTTTTCATCAGCACCCGCCGAGCGAATGGCGGTCAGCTGCTTTTTCTTGCAGGGGTTGACGGAAATATCCTCATTCTTGGGTGTCATACCCACGATCATACCCTCATATACAGATGTTTGGGGGCCTACGAACATGTTGCCTCGCTCCTGCGTGTTAAACAGACCGTAGCGAGTGGTCTCACCTGCCTCGGATGCCACAAGAGAGCCGGTAAAGCGCATGGTGACCTCTCCTCGGTAGGGCTGATAGCCGTCAAAGATGGAGTTCATGATGCCCTCACCGCGTGTGGCGGTCAGAAACTCGGAGCGGTAGCCGATCAGGCAACGGGAGGGAATGGAATATTCGATTCTCATTCTGTCACCAATGGGGTTCATCTCCAACAGGTCGCCCTTGCGCTGTCCAAGCTTTTCTACCACAGAGCCAACGTATTCCGAGGGCACGTCCAGCGTTACGTGCTCCATAGGCTCGCACTTCTCGCCGTCGATCTCCTTAAAGAGCACACGGGGGTTGGAGCACATCATCTCATAGCCCTCACGGCGCATGGTCTCGATGAGGATGGATAGATGCATCTCGCCTCGTCCTGCCACACGGAATTCCTCGGTGGTGTCACCGTCCTCAACACGAAGGGATACGTCCTTGAGCAGCTCCTTGTAGAGTCTGTCACGGAGCTGACGGGAGGTGACGTACTTGCCCTCCTTACCCGCAAAGGGGCTGTTGTTGACCGAGAAGGTCATCTCCATGGTCGGCTCGCTCACCTTTACAAACTCAAGCGCCTCGGGGGCGGCAAGGGATGTGATGGTGTCACCGATGGTGATGCTCTCGGCACCCGAGAAGCAAACGATATCGCCCATTTTAGCTGTTTCCACAGGGGTGCGTACCAGACCGTCGATCTGGAAGAGAGCCACGATCTTGGTGCGCTTGGGTGCTTCGTTCGAATGGTAGTTGCAGATATAGGCATCTTGATTGGTGCGGATGCAGCCACGCTCAATGCGGCCGATGCCGATACGGCCCACATAGTCGTTATAGTCAATGGACGAGACTAAAAGCTGAAGCTCGCCCGTCTCGTCTCCCTCGGGAGCAGGGATGTAGGAAAGGATCTTTTCAAACAGGGGCTTGAGGTCAACACCTGCAACGTCGGGGTCCTCCGTCGCCGTGCCTGCTCTGCCCGAGCAATAGAGCATAGGGCTGTCAAGCTGCTCGTCCGAGGCATTGAGGTCGATCAACAGCTCCAAAATTTCATCCTCGACCTCACCGATTCTGGCATCGGGCTTGTCGATCTTGTTGATCACGATGATCACACGGTGGTTCAGCTCCAAGGCCCTCTGCAGAACAAAGCGTGTTTGGGGCATGGGACCCTCGGCGGCGTCCACAAGCAGGATAACGCCGTTAACCATTTTCAGAATGCGTTCGACCTCTCCGCCAAAGTCGGCGTGGCCGGGGGTGTCTATGATATTGATCTTAACGTCCTCATAATGAATGGCGGTATTCTTGGCAAGGATGGTAATGCCTCTCTCCTTCTCCAAGTCTCCCGAGTCCATCATGCGAGTGGTGGTCTCCTGATTATCACGGAAAATACCGCCCTGCTTGAGCATTTCATCGACAAGGGTGGTCTTGCCGTGGTCAACGTGGGCGATAATGGCAACGTTTCTTAAATCATTCCGTATCACAGCGTTTCTCCTTTTTGCTTTTTTCTTCAACATATTATTATACCACAAAATATGTCGATAGAAAATGGTTTTTATGCTGTTTTTTACGTGTAAATATGAAAAAATGTTGTGCATATTCATGGGAAATTCTGAAGAGCAGGGAATATATTTGATGATTTTTACTTGACACGATATAGGGGATATGATATAATAACTTAGTATAAGTTTACCAACGTTCTTTGGCGCATTCTCGGAGGAATATGAAAATGAAGCTTTTGTTTTTTGATCTTGACGGCACGCTTGTTGATTCCTTGCAGGGTATCGGGCGAGGCGTTAATATGACACTCAAGGGCTTCGGCTATCCCGAGCGAACCCCCGAGGAGATTCGCAGTGCCATTGGAAACGGCGCACGCATGCTCATTGCACGCTCTATGCCCTCAACGGAGGCACAGGATGAGGCCAAGATCGATCGGGTGCTTGCGGCGTATCAGCGCAATTACGAGACCTATTGCCTTGACGACGATCAGTGCTTTGACGGCATGAAGGAAGCGATTATACATTATGCGAAGAGAGGCGTTCGCATAGCCGTTCTCTCCAATAAGTACGATGCCTTTGTCAAGCGCATATGCAACCGCCTCTTTCCCGACGGTGAGATCACCGTGGCACAGGGACAGACAGAGCTTCCCATCAAGCCCGACCCTACAGCCGTTCTGCATATCGCCAAGCAGCTTGGCATCGCCCCTTCGGACTGTGCCTTTATCGGAGATTCCGACGTGGATATTTTCACGGGGCAAAATGCGGGCATGTATACGGTTGGCTGTGCGTGGGGCTACCGTCCCGAGACTGAGCTTGTGCAGGCAGGGGCTGACGTTGTTTTGCATCACCCAACAGAGCTTATCAATTTGTTTTCCTAATGGAGTTTCGCATGAAAATTGGATTTGTTTCTCTCGGCTGTCCGAAAAATCAGCTTGACACGGAGGTCATGCTTCACGAGCTGATGGCGGCAGGCTATGAGGTTACGCCCGAGGACACCGAGGCGGATATCATGATCGTCAATACCTGTGGCTTTATCGAAAGCGCTAAGCAGGAGGCTATCGACAATATTCTTGACGTGGCATGGCTCAAGAAGCACGGAAAGCTGCGCGGCCTTGTGGTAACGGGCTGCTTGGCAGAGCGTTACCGCGAAAGCATCCTTACGGAGATGCCCGAGGTCGATGCCGTGTTGGGTGTTGGCAGTATTCATCACATCACCGAGGCGGTGGACTTTGTTGTCAACCGCAAGAAAAAGAAGGAAAGGTATACCTCGTTTGAGGATAAGGAGACGGTGCGCCTTGGCGGTGACCGAGTGTTGACCACTCCCGAGTATATGGCCTATTTGAAAATTGCCGAGGGATGCGACAATCGCTGTGCGTATTGCGCTATTCCGTCCATACGGGGGCGCTTCCGCAGCCGTCCCGAGGAGGACGTGGTGGCGGAGGCCAAGCAGCTGGAGGCTCTGGGCGTTAAGGAGCTGTGTATCGTAGCACAGGATATTACACGCTACGGCCTGGATCTGTACGGCGAATACCGTCTGGCAAGGCTGCTGCGCTTGATCACGGAGCAGACCTCTATCCCGTGGATCCGTCTTTTGTACTGCTATCCCGATAAGATCACGGATGAGCTGATCGCTGAGATGCGGGATAATCCAAGAATTCTGAAATATATCGATCTGCCCATGCAGCATATCAGCGACCGCATGCTAACCGCCATGAACCGCCACGGCGACAGTACCATGATCCGGGATGTGGTGGCAAGGCTTCGCAGCGAGATCCCCGATATTGTCATTCGCACGACCTTTATCGTGGGCTTCCCCGGGGAGACCGAGGAGGATTTTGAGACGCTGTGCGATTTCGTGCGTGAGCAACGCTTTGACCGTGTGGGTGTGTTTGCCTACTCCCGTGAGGAGGATACCCCCGCATACGATATGCCCGATCAGATCGACGAGCAGACCAAGCAGGATCGCTTGGATATGCTGATGCGTGAGCAGCTGGAGATCAACGAGCAAAAGAATGCGGAGAAGATCGGCAAGGTGGTGACCGTGCTGTGCGAGGATTACGACCCCGTCAGCGAGGCGCACTTCGGAAGAAGTGCGGCGGATGCCCCTGAGATCGACGGCAAGGTTTACTTCCGCTGTGATAAGCGGGTAGCGCTGGGTTCGTTTGTTGACGTGAAGGTGCGTCAGGTGTTGGATTACGACCTCGTTGGCCGTGCCATGGGGATCGATTGAAATCATTATCAAGAAAGCAGGTATTGCAGTGAAACTGAATTTGCCAAATAAGCTGACGGTGCTGAGGCTGTGCCTTGTGCCTGTTTTGATCGTGTTCGGTATGCTCCCCCGCGGACTTATCAATTACTACGTGTGGTGTGTGGTTTGCGCCGCTCTGTTCATTGCCATATCGGTTACCGATATGCTGGACGGCAGAATTGCCCGCAAGCGCAATATGATCACGGATTTCGGGAAGTTTTTAGACCCCGTTGCCGATAAGTTCTTGGTGATCGGTGCGATGTTCGTTTTGCTGTATCAGCTTGAGCAGTTCAGGCTGGCTATGATCATTACGCTCATCGCCGTGGTCTTCCGTGAGCTTGCCGTCACCTCGATGCGACTTGTGGTCTCTACGGGTGAAGGCATCGTGATTGCGGCCAATTCCTTGGGAAAAATCAAAACGGTGTCACAGATCGTGTTTGTGAGCACGGCATTCCTTGAGCCTGTTGCCGAGTGGCTCTTGATGCTGCTATGGAAGACCTATCCGCTTTACGGTGTGTATCCGCTGACGTGGCTGACCATGGTATTCTCCGTATTTATGACGGTTTGGTC
>SVTU01000026.1:1644-13714 GCA_015063655.1 Oscillospiraceae bacterium | reverse complement strand
GTGATCACCACGGTTCTTGATGTGATCCCATACGCCGTAAATATTGGCGATAAGCTGATCTCTCACCTTTTCGGCATCGTGCAGGCTGTCCATATGACCGCCAAGCTCTACCCACCAAAGGTTACCACCACTGGTGCCGATGTTATGGTCACGGGAGAGCGCATGCTCCTTGATATCTCCGTTTTCAAAGGCCTCGTCCGTCTCGTACACGGTGGCAAAGGACGGAGGAATAAACTTGACGGGATGATCAGTCTCACGTGCCGCCAAGATAATGGACATACCCATAGTATGGTCATCTGCCTCGTCGTGTCCAAGCGTTTCGCCAAACTCGGCCTTCGCCTCTCTTCCCTTGCGGCAAAGCGCACCGCTCAGAGGAGCTAAAATGCTGTCACCCGAGCAGTCGGCAAACAGCGTGGCACGAACGGTGATCCACGTGTACGTGGTGAGCTGCCACGCATGAACGGCAACGATGCGATCGCCATCCATATCGGCATCACACACCGAGGCGTTCAGCACCAAGGTGATGTTCTTCTCATCACGAAGCATACCGTACAGCGTGGCATCAAACAAGGAATGAACGAGCGAGGGATTTCCGTATATATTCTTTTCCTCAAGCTCGGAGAGAAAGCCCGTTTCTCGATCAAATCTACCCTTCGCTCCGCGCACCCACATGCGGATCTCGCTGGAAGCATTTCCGCCCAGCATGGGGCGATCCTGTACCAAGATCACTCGGCTGCCCCGTCTTGCCGCCGCAAGAGCCGCAAAGCAGCCCGAAAGTCCGCCACCGACAATACACAGATCGGCCGTCATGGTCTTATGCTGTAAATTCGTGTTCATTTTCGTTCACCTCATGTATGAAAGTATCTTGATTATATTACAAATCCATGATATAATGTAGGAGAATTCAAATAAAAAATATAACAAAACAAACATTAGGAGATAGTATGGAGCTTTCACAGATCGCACCGCTCGTTCGGTATGCTAAGCTGCACAAGCAGTTTTTACACGTGGACCACTACGTCACCTGCCGTGACTGCCGTTTATTTTTCTTTCGTCATGCCGAAGGACACATACGCCTGGACGGCAGACAATACAAGATCGGCGACGGCACAGTGGTGTTTCTCCCCCCGAACACACGCTACCGTTTTGTGATGAATCCCAAAAACCCGGGGGACGCCTACGTCATCAATTTTGATATCACGCAGGAAAATGCGCACCTCTCCGAAAAGCTTCTTGTGGCAACCGACGATGAATTACCCGATATCGGTCCTTCGATTACCCAAGCCCCACCCGAGTATTCCCGTGTGTCGGTTCGCACCACCACGCTTACTGCCGATCTTCTGATGCGGTGCATTGATGAAATGATGGCCAAAAAGCCGTACTACCGAGAGCTTGCCTCCTCGTATATCAGGGCTTATCTGATCGAATTACAGCGAGACGTGACCACCGTAAAGCCCCGTCTCGCTGTGCAAAATGCGCAAGGGGTGATAGCTAAGCACTTTGATGACCCCACACTCTCCAATGAGAGCATTGCCGCCATGCTTGGCTATCACCCATACTATCTGAGCAAACTATTCAAGGATACCCTTGGTCTGACCCTCAACCAATACCTGCTTCGCTACCGTATTCAAAGCGCACAGTTTATGCTGACGCATTCGGGCTATGACGTGGAGACCGTTGCGTGGAAATGCGGCTTTAATTCCTCAGCCTACTTTATCAAGCGATTTCGTGAGCAGGTTGGCATGACACCAAAGAGATATGCCCTCTCACACACCGTCATGGGCATCTAAAGCCCTAAGGTGTGCAAGCAGATCGTCATAATTTCCATGAGGATACTGTGATATATCCGCGTTCCTTGAGTTGATCAGGCACTCTGTCAGCAAAAAGACCGAGAGATCAGCCTCCCTTGCCGCCATATCGTCGGAGGTATCGTTTCCCACCATCAAGCACTCGCTTGGCTGTAAGCCAAGACGCCTGGCAAGATCCAGAAAGTAAGCGGGATTCGGCTTGCAGTAGCTGCTGTTATCATACGTGGTAACAATGGCGAAATCGTTTATATTCAAGCCTGCCCAACGCATACGTGCCCTTGTGGCTACCACAGGAAAGACGGGATTGGTGGCAAGTATGGCAAGTCTACCGCTCTCCTTGACGGTGCGGATACATTCAGCCGCCTTTGGCGAAGGATAGGTAACCGACTGTAGAGTATCAAACTCGGTTTGATAAAAATGCTCAAGCGCCGATTCATATGGACGCATATCGGTCTTCATTTCCGCAGAAAACACCTGCCAGAAGGCATCCTCATTCGTTTGCCTTCCGTCATTGTATATCATCGCACCCGTTCCCTTCATCACCGCAGCTGCTACCGCCTGCGGGGCAAAGCCGTATTGTGCCAAAAACGCACACAGCTTTTTCATATAGGAACGCAAAAATGCGTCCTGATCCATAGGCAAAAGGGTGGCATCCAAATCAAACATTACACAGCGTATCATAACGACCTCCGGTATTTCTATTCATTCATTATACCACATTCGCTTCTCTTTTTCAAGTTTTTTTCGATATATCTTGCCATCTATCGCTTGCTGTGATATAATGAGATAAGCTTTATAGGAAAAAGGAGCTCACCATGCACATCATGTTTGTATGTCACGGCAACATATGCCGAAGTCCCATGGCGGAATGTATCCTTCGGAGCATGCTTGAGCAGAGGGGACTGACTGATCGATATACGGTTTCTTCCTCTGCCACCACCACGGAAGAGATCGTCAACGGAGTGGGAAATCCCGTCTATCCCCCCGCACAAAGAGAGCTTGCCAAGCACGGGCTGTCTCTTGAGCACAAGCGAGCCCGTCACCTAAAGAAAAAGGATTACGACACCACCGATCTTTTTGTGGGAATGGATTACGAAAATATGGAGCATATGCATGCCATCCTCGGCCATGACCCCGAAAGAAAGATTCACCTCTTGATGTCCTTTACCGAACGAGGCGGCGTGGTATCAGATCCTTGGTATACCAACCGCTTTGACGTAGCCTACCGTGATATTTACGAGGGCTGTGAGGGTCTTATACGGTATCTTTTAGATCAATAAGATAGAGGCTGTCTCAAAGGCAAAGTTGAGACAGCCTCATTTTCATTATTGATACGTCACGATCTGATAATTGACAATATGCTCGTCCGCAAGGGCCTTTTGCATATCGGCCAGAGCCTCATCACTCACGTAAGGCAATGCCACCCGCATGTGATAGCGAAGCACGTAATAGAGCGTTGAGCGAACGTGTTCCACCACGTAAGAATACGCATCGTCACCCACATCGGAAGCAGTCAGCACACAGCCAAAGTCAAAGCCTCGCAGTAGCTGCTCCACCGTAGCGGCCGCCGTTTCATCAGCCAAATACGAGGCAGGCAGTGCCACGCCAAGCTTCCCTTCCCGAATACGGCGAACGTCCTTGCAAAGCTCGGTCAAGCCTTCGGCTCTTCCCTCGTCCATCGAGTCATTGAGCAAAACCACCTCATCCGCTCCCGCCTCTAAAAGCTCGGCGATCACAGCTGTCTCATACGCTTGCTTCATCAAGCGTGCGGCGGGATCACTTTCGCTCGGAGAGCGCAAGGAAAGGCAAACACTCACATACAAGGAACGGGCTTTGATACGGCTTACAAGACTTTTGGGAGATATATCCCACGCCTTCCCGCTCACGTATCCGAAGGAATCCTTGGAGGAGGGTCTAATCAAAACATATCCCTCTCGGTCGGTCACGTTGACCGTGACGGCCTCGTGGCCTGCCGTTATGGCGTTGGCGCATTGCTCGGTAATGGCCGATGGCTCACCGAGTGCAATGGAGGGGGCTTGAATCTGCACAGGTGAACCGAAGAGCTCTTGAGGAAGCCCTGAGGTCTCGCCGCTCGGCAAGGTCTCACCCTCCTTTGTATGTTTCACCTTACCCGAAAGTGCGATACCGACAGAGACCAGTATGAGAGTGACCGCAAGCAACGTACCGACCGCAGACAGCACACCAACGATCCACATATTCTTTTTTCCGTATGCGCCTCTGTGTGCGTAGCGTCTACCTCTCATGCCGCACCCTCCTCTCTGTTGTATTGACTATTTTCTTATTTTATTTCTTAGCCTCCAGCTTGGCTTGCGCCCCCCGAAGAAGTCTTTGATTTTTCTTGCGTAAAAGGATCACCGTCAGCGTTACACCGCCACCGATCAGAACAACACCGATCGTAACACTGCCCACGATGATCGTTACAGTAGGATCGGCCTCCTTGGGAGCGGTCAGCGCATCAAGATCCAGAGAAGCGCCGTATTCGTTGGGAGAAAAGCTGAGATTTCCCTTCACCTTCTCCACCATACCGTAGAGTGCCGCATCCTGATACTGAGTGATCAGCGAGGACAGATTCTTCTCAATATACTCGTTCTCAAGCTCCATACGCTGAATGATGTAATAGCAATCGGTGGGCATGCCGTTGGCATCCTCACCAACCGATGCCACAATACCGCTGATCTGCCCGATCTCAAGACCAAAGGCGGCGTCCTCGTACGCCTCGTTCATCGTACCCTTGGCAAAATAATACCCGTTGAGCGAGGTATTCATCAGATCGTCATTGTACGTACTGCCTATCATCTGATACATCGTTTTCTCCCCGCTCTCAAGCTTTGCCAGGGCCTCCTCGGCACGCTCAAGATTCTTCTGGGCATGATCGCCGTTGAGGATCATGATATGCCAAGTGCGAGCAAACTCATGGGGGATCATATCTCTGATGGTCTGGGCATCCGATTCGATATAGCCACGCGACAGGCACTCCGTCAAAAGCTGACCGTACAGTAGGTCAACACGAGTGGTAAAGCGAAGATAATGATCGGTCACGCCATTGTCCTTCAGATAATCAAGATACTGCGAACGCTTCCCGCCAAACTGATTTTGCACGTAGGAATCGATGGTCAGCTGTACACGCTCGTCAAGCTCCTCACTCTCGGCTGTGATACCGAAATCATCACAAAGAGACAATATAGCGTAATTGGCCACAATATTTTCATACACGAGTGTCTTGAGCTCCTTTTCGTACTGTCGAGACACCGTTGTCTCAATCTCCTCACCCGTTTTCTCATCGGTCACGGTGAGGGAAGCGTTGGAGCTTGCCGCATCCTCACCGTATTTCAAGACAAGCTGCTCGGCATACGTTGAGGCCAAAACATACAGCTCCTCATACAGCACGTCATAGTCTCCCACCTGCCCCACCACGGCAAGGGTATCCTTGCTTGGCTTCAGGGGACGGGACTCACACGAAAAGAGGCTGCCTGCCAACAGCAGCACACACAGCGCAATAGACAAATATCTGGCAATGGATTTCATACGGTTCTTCCTTTCGGGACTTTTTGTTCGGTTACCTTATGTATATTGTATCTCAATATTGTGTATGAAATATGAACAAACAGCCTATTCGCTCGTTATTTTACAAAAAAAGGTTTCATTTTCAAAAAACTCTTTTCTTTTCGAAAAAACTATGCTATAATCATAATACGATACGTTAAAATAGGAGGCAACCATATGGAATCGAAATACACGATCCCGCTAAGCCAGATCATAACCGAATTTTCTCTTGAGGAGCTTTATCTCCCCAAGCCTGCCGAGGAGATCTTGCTCTCCAGCCCCGAGGTCAGCCGTCCCGGGCTTACGCTTACGGGCTTTATGGAAATCTTTGAGCCGTTTCGCATTCAGATCATCGGAAGAGCCGAGCATACGTACGTAAGCGGTCTATCCGAAGAACAAAGGAAAATCCGTCTTGAAAACTACTTTAAGCTAAAGCCCGTTGCCGTTGTGGTAACGACAGGCCTTCCCCTCTCGGACGAATGGATGGCCATGGCAACTGCCCACGAGGTGCCCCTGCTTCGCACGGCAGAGCGCACCAGTGCCTTTATGGCGGCTCTCATCGCTTCTCTCAATACCGCCCTTGCGCCTCGTATCACACGCCACGGCGTGCTGGTGGAGGTTTACGGTGAGGGTATGCTGATCCTCGGTGACAGCGGTATCGGAAAAAGCGAAACTGCTATTGAGCTGGTCAAGCGAGGCCACCGTCTGATCGCTGACGATGCAGTGGAGATCAAGCGTGTTTCCGCCAAGACCTTAGTCGGCTCTGCCCCCGAGCTTATCCGCTATTTCATTGAGCTGAGAGGCATCGGCATCGTTGACGTGCGCCGTCTGTTCGGTATGGGTGCCGTTAAGGCCACAGAGCGCATCGACCTTGTGATCAATCTTGAGCCGTGGGATTCCGAAAAGATTTACGATAGGTTTGGACTTGACGAGGAGACCATTGATATTTTGGGCATCGAGATCCCGCAGATGACCATCCCCGTGCGCCCTGGGCGAAACCTTGCTATCATTCTTGAGACGGCCGCCATGAACAACCGCCAAAAGAAGATGGGCTACAACACCGCCGAGGAATTTAACAAACGTCTGATGGAAGGCATGGAATAAATCCTTCACATGATCATACAGAAAAGAGGTATATAGTATGAAATTAAGCGTTCTTGCCAATCTTTACGGCGAAAAATGTCTGGATGAGACCCTACAGATCTTAACAGGTCTCGGTGTTCACACCGTGGAGATCGGTGCGGGTGGATACCCGGGAAAAGCGCATTGCGACCCCGAGGCTCTGCTGGCCTCCCCCAAGAAATACGAGGAGTTTATCAACACGTTCAAGAAATACGACGTGTCGGTATGCGCTCTTGCCTGCCACGGCAATCCCCTGCATCCCAATGCCCACATCGCCAAGCAGTTTGATACCGATTTTAAGAATGCCGTTCTGCTTGCCGAAAAAATGGGAGTAGACACCGTTATCACCTTCTCGGGCTGTCCCGGTGACCACGAGGGTGCTAAATATCCCAACTGGGTGACCTGCCCTTGGCCGGGTGATTTTCTTGAGATCCTTGATTGGCAGTGGAATGAAAAGATCATTCCCTACTGGAAGGAGACTGCTGCCTTTGCGCTTGCTCACAACGTGCCCCGCATTGCCTTTGAGATGCACCCGGGCTTCTGCGTATACAATCCCGAAACGCTATTGCGCCTGCGTGCCGCCGTCGGTGACGTGATCGGTGCAAACTTCGACCCCTCTCACCTCATTTGGCAAGGCATGGATCCTGCCGCCGCTATCCGTGAGCTTCGCGGCGCGATCTACCACGTGCATGCCAAGGATACCAAGGTAGATGCCATCAACACGGGCAGAAACGGCGTGCTTGACACCAAGCACTATTCCGATGAGATCAACCGCTCTTGGGTGTTCCGTACCGTTGGCTACGGCAACGGTGAATCCTATTGGCGTGATCTTGTTTCCAATCTCGTGCTGTGCGGCTACGACCGTGTACTTTCCATTGAGCATGAGGATAGCCTGATGACCAAGGACGAGGGCCTGCGCAAGGCCGTATCCTTCCTGCAGGGCATTATCATTGAAGAAAACAAGCCTCGCACCATCAGCTGGGCATAAAGCCGTATCAAAAACAGAGATTGCGTGATATTCCGCAAGGAATATCACGCAATTTTTTTATCAAGCAACCGTCAGGCCGCTCAATACGCAAGTGTATTCAATATGGCCTTCCGCACCGCCAGGGCAAAGGACGCATGCCCCGTGATCAGCACGGCATGCTCTCGGTTGGCAGAAAACAGCTCACGGGTCAGTGACTTAACATCACGAAAGTACGTGATCGGCACGTCACCCGCCTGCCCGCCTCGTCCGCTGTTCTCAGCCTCAACGGTATACAATTCCTGTACCGCAAAGCCCGCAGACTTCAGCGCCTGACAGTGGGCGTGCATCAGCTCGGGGGCATGATTCATACACAGAATCATGGGCATCCCCGTCATGCCCTTCACGCCCGCCATGGAGTCGTAAACCTCCTGCATGGCTTCCCTTCTGTGGGTGCAGTCCACCACGATCAAGGGAGAAACCGAAATGATCTCAACCCGTCCGCAGGCACGGGCACGGCGCAAGCCCTCCTGCTCTGCCTCGGGCGATATCGCATAGCCAAGACGGCGAAGCATCGTCAGTGCCGTCAGCACCGTCATGGCGTTAACCACCTGAAAGCGTCCGCAAAGGCCAAGCGTATATGTCACGTCACGGTAAACGAACTCAGTTTGCCGCATGGATAGCTTGGTGATGCGCATAGACGAGCGAAGCGGAACGCTCAATCGGCAGTTGACCGAAGCGCAGGCATCCGACAACATGCGGTAAGCCTCACTGTCCTGCGGTGCGCTGACGATCTCGCCCACCCCACGGACGATATAGCGGCGCATGTGGGCCAAGGCCTCACGGTCATCCTTAGGGATCACACCGCAGATCACAATGCCCTCGGGCGGCGGTAAGAGCAAAGACGCATCCGATCCGTCCTCACCGCTCTCGATCAAGCAAAGCTCACAGCCTGCCCGCTCAAAGGCCAGCAATGCCGTGCATAGCAGGATCTCTCCCCTTGTCAGACCCGTGGCAGCACGCCCCTCAAGCAAGACGGACGGAGGCTCGCCGTCTTGGCGGTTATCCGCCTCATGCGTCCCTTTGGCTCTCACCTCTTCAACCTGCAGACGCATGGTCTTGGCAACCGTCGCCACACGTGCCACTGCCTCGCAGAATGCCTCGATCGACAAAGGCTCCCCGCCCACGGTGATAGCCTCTCTCGGCTCATCAAGCTCCGACATGGCCACGGCCCCAACCGTATGCTCGGCAACAGACAGCACCGATGTCAGCATCTCACGGCATACCGTTTTGCCGTTGCTGCCGGCAAGGCGGATATAGCGTAGCTTTCTTTGGGGCAGACCCAAAAGCTTGAGCGCATAGCGCACCCGCTCAAGTCCGTTATCCCCATCATAAGAGACGGGTGCTTTGGCCATATATTTTCGTGCATTATGATACGTCACAGCACCGATCCCCCTTTACATTCAGGATTTTGAAAACATGGATTGCCCGTCTTCGAGAAGCCCAATTCGGCTGTCATCGCACAAATAGCGGCGTGCCTCGTCGTATTCCCTGCGGGCACGCTCCATAGCACGCTTTGTCTCCTCGTTGTCGGGGAGCCTTACAGCACGAAGCAAAATATTCTTCGGCGCATCCTCCACAAGCTCAAGCGCAGACGTGCGGTAGCCATGCGAGCCAAGCCACTTGAGGCGCAGGGCGTCCGTCACGGCATCGCACAGCTTTTGGCGAAGCATAGAATGCTCGGACACAAAGGACAGTGCCTTGCAGTTGAGCAGTCGGTTCATTTCATGGTGACAGCACGGCGTGGATAGGATCACGGGGGTTTGCCATGCCACAGCCTTTTCCAGCACAATGTCGGTCGCAACGTCACATGCATGCAGGGATACCACAAGGTCGGGCTTATGCGCTACCTCAAAGGCGGCAACGTCGCCGCACACAAAGTGCAAGCCCTCAAAGCCCAGCTTCTGTGCCACCTCGTTGCAATAGGATACCACATCCGCCTTTAAGTCAACGCCCGTCATGTGCGTTGTGAGCCCCAGCACGTTGGCAAAGTAATGATACACGGCAAAGGACAGATAGCTCTTGCCACAGCAAAGGTCGCAAATATATATCTCCTTGCTTGGCAGATGCTCGGACACGTCACGCACAAGCTCAACAAACCGATTGATCTGACGGAACTTCATGTGCTTTTTATCATAGATGCGCCCGTTTCCGTCACTGATGCCAAGCATCTTGAGAAACGGCTCTGTGCCGTCGAGAATGTGTTTTTTTGAAAGATTGTTCCCTGCCGTATCCACCACGGCCGTGCGGCCATCGGCCAGAGCGGAGCGGAGCTTCGCTCCGCCAATGAGCGTTTGCGTGCCCGATTTGGAGCAACGCCACTCGGCTGATGCGCCCTCGCACAGCACGTTGACCTGTGCATAGCCTGCCATCAGCTCAACAAGCACGTCAGCGGCCTCGCAAAGAGGTATATTTTTGTGATACGCCTTGTTGTCGGTGGTGAAGGTCTCGGCTTGAAGCATGCGCTCACCCTTGATCATGCGCACCGTCAGCACCGTTTTCTTAACGTCACGTGACAGAGGCTTTGAGAACACCGCCTTGGAGAGACGGGAGTCCTTGGCAGAGAGAAGCAACAGCTCAATGCACTCCTCCATGGATGTTTGCTTCATCGTCTCATTCATCCTTTTTCTTTTCGTTCTCGGTCTTGACGCTCTTCTTAAAGGAGAACTTATTCTCCTGACCCTTGAGCAGTCTCTTAATATTCTCACGGTGCATAAAGATCACAAGTGCCGCAATCAACATAGCAATGATCACGTACGCCCCCGTTGCCCCGTTAAAGATCTTTTCCATACGGTCAAGCAGAACGGGATACAGCAGCATACACATGATAGAGCCAAGCGAAATATAGCGTGTGCAAAGCACGATCAGAACGAACAGCACCAGCAGGATCAAAAAGACAAAGGGATTGCACATCAGAATACTGACGTAAGCCGTCACCACACCCTTGCCGCCTCGGAAGCGGTAATAAATGGGAAAGATGTGACCCATAATGCAAAACAGACCCGCAATATACACACCGTACTGCCCAAGCACGGCATAGCCGAAGAAGCCCGCCACAAAGGCCTTCAAGGCATCGCCAAGCAGCGTAAAGCCTGCGGCAGACTTGCCAAAGGTACGCATCATGTTAGTCATGCCCGCATTGCCGCTGCCAAACTCACGAATATCCTTGCCATACCATCTCTTCGATATCACAATGGCAAAGTTGATACTACCCAAGAGGTACGGCACGATGATGCAAAGCACCACGCCAAGCACGATAAGGCCCATATGCCACCACTCGCTAAAATCGGTGTGCTTATACACGTAGGTGCCGATAAAGCCGTACGAAAAGAAATCATTCAGCGTCATAACGTTCTGCCCTTCTCCTTTTGCCCTTATTCTTCAATATGAATACTCACGCCGTTGACCTCAATGTCCTCATCAGCGCATATCATGATATATTTCACGCCGTCGATCACACGGGTGCGCACAAGATCGCTTCGCTCGGGATTGACCTTGATCACCACGTCGGGTGTTCTGACCTCAAAGCTACGACTCGGCACCAGATTGACGGGAGAAAGCCTTGCATCCTTACCAAAGGCATCGTCAAATTTTTCATCAAAGCGTTGAAGCTTCTCCTCGCTCACGCCGCCATGCTCCAGCATGTTATGTACGTCGTTGCGTGAGAGCGTGAGAGGCTCCTCCTCCTTGCTCTCCTTATGCTCGGCCACCATCTCGCCAACCTGCTGATAGAGGGAACGCACCACACGAAGATTGCAGGTCTGTGCCACCGTTTGCTCAAGAACATCATCAAAGGTCGCCTTCTGCTCGTCGGCAGACATGGGAAGCGTTGAGGAAAACAAGGCATCGGCCACGGCGGGGTAATTATCGGCCGTGCTTCCCGTATAATACAACGCCTTGTAAATATTGGCCGTTCTGTCATCAAAGGCAGGAAACATAAAGCCAAGAGCAGGAGCACCCACCACGGTTTTGGTATCCACAGCACGGAACAGACCCTCGTGAATGACGTATTCAAGCTTGCTCTTCGGTGTCTTGATGGGGCAAACGGCGCACACGAAATAGCGGAAGCTCTCCGTGCTGTCGTCCAGCTCCTCGCCGTCCTTGCCGAAGGCGGGCACGTCGTAGCAATCATAGGCCAGCATGATCAAATAATTATCCTCAAGCTCCAAGGACGAAATGATCGTTTCATACAGCCGCTTGACAGCCTCACCGTCACGAAGCTCGCTTTGGCGCAAGGCGCAAAGCAAGGCATGCTCGGGAGAGGACGTGACCTGTGCGGTGGAGAATTCAATATCCGTCAGGTTCTTTCCGATCGCTCCGCTGTAAATCTTACGCAGGGTCTTCAATATCTCCGCATGCTCCTCCTCGTGCAAGGAAGCAAGGGATAGGTCAAACTCGGAAATGACCGTTTTTTCCGTGTTCACAAAGCAGCCCCTCACACGCCCGATGCTGCTTTTTTCGGGGCGGAAGCGGCGGCGTATCTCTGCAATTTCTTTTTCATTCATATGTGCATACTCCAAGATTATACGATATAAACAGTATACCACAATCC
>SVTU01000026.1:0-1544 GCA_015063655.1 Oscillospiraceae bacterium | reverse complement strand
GAGAAATCACAAAGCTGTGATTAGTCCTCTTTCTTCTTGGCAACAACAGCGCCAAGACCGAGAGCGGAAACGGTTACGAGGATAGCACCCGTAGCGATTGCGCCCTTGCAGCCCTTCTTAGCCTCAGTGGTGGCCTCGGGAGCAGCAGTGGTCTCATCGGTCTTATCCTTGGAGTAGTTGCCGTCGCCTGCTGCGTCGTTGAGCAGATCGTCCAGAGAAGGCTCGTTATCCTCTTCGCTGGAGCTGCCACCGTTCGTAGTGCCCGTTACCTGATCCGGAACGGGGTTGGGGTTAGCTGCCGTGTAGTCGGTGCTCTGAGCAGCTGCAACGTAGCCTGCCACTGCCTTAGGCATCGGAACGCCGTTTTCAACCGTAGCCCAAGCGTTGGTGAAGTCAAGGTTGGTCAGAACCGTGGTAGCGGCTGCGCCGATAATATCAGTAGTAGACTCGATATAGCCGTTGTGTTCCTTGGGCGTTGCCGTGTAGTAGTGACCGATGAAGGGCGTAGTACCGCCATCGATACAGTCGGAAGCCCTAATAACGTAACAGTAATCTACGTAAGAGCTTTCAGCCTCACCGATACCCGCAATGGTGTTCTCATTGAAGGCGTTGGTCGTGTAGATAGCATCGGGGCCATAAATGGGGTTTTCTTGCTGATCCTTAGGCTTACTAGCACCAACCCATCCTCCGTAAGCAATAGAATCAGAGGAAACGTTACCAAGGTTGATGCAGTGTGTAACAACAGCACCGTTCTTCAGCTGGCCGATGATACCGCCCGTAAAGGCCTGGCCTGCTGCAGTGGAGCTGGTGTGGCAATCACCCTCTGTGCCGCCGTGAGCGTTGTAAATATTAGCAAGGTTGATGCAGTTCTTGATGGTCAAGCCCTCGGAGTCGGAAGCACCAACGATACCGCCGATGCCGCGTCCGCTTGCCTTGATGTCGCCTGCGTAAACACAGCCCTCAACCTTAGAGCCGCCGATCGCATAGCCCACGATACCGCCGCTGCGGAAGCCTGCTGCCGCTATAACTGCGTTGGAGAAGCAGTTTTGAATAACGGTACCGTTCTCGGCCTTACCAACGATGGTACCGCAGTCCTGTCTGGTGTTGCAGTTACCACCGTTGCGGGGGTTAGAAAAGTAGGAGTTAACCAAAACAATATTCTTAATGGTTGCACCGCTGGCCATGGAGAAAATACCGTTGCTGGTAGTCTCTCTTACAGAGTACAGACCCGAGATCACGTGACCCTGGCCGTCAAAGGTACCCATAAAGGTAACCATGCCCTTGCCGAAGGAGTTGAACTCAAATTTCTTTTCAGCTGCGATGAACTGTTCAACCGTACCGCCGTTGTAAACGACATCGGTGGTGAGCTTCAGGGTCTTACCCTTGAAGGAAACGCCCTCCAACATCAGGTAGCCGATACCGTCGAACTTCTTAGCGGAGTCGATGGTAAAGGTGGTTTCGGCCTCGTTGTACCAGGTGGTATCATACGCGCCTTCATAGTACGAGATTGCACGTGCAGGCGCATCGGCTGCACTTGCGGGTAC
>SVTU01000025.1:12181-13733 GCA_015063655.1 Oscillospiraceae bacterium | reverse complement strand
GGAGGAGATCCACAAGGTCATTCGGGGCATCAGCCGCCGTGCCGCTATCGTGTATGATTATCCCGATGGACACGTGGAGTACGATGAGATAGAGGATCCGCTTCCGTTTGATCTTGAGGCCCCCGTGGTGGAGATCGGAGACGATGATTATGCCGTTTGGTACAGAGATCTTTCCGAGGAGCTTCCCAAGTATGCGGGAAAGACGGTGAAATTCAAGGGTATGGTGGCACGTGATCCTAAGCTTTCGGGGCGTGAGATCATTCTCGGACGCCACATCATGACCTGCTGTGCCGATGATATTCAGTATAGCGGCCTTGTGTGCGTATTTTCAAAATCAACAAATTTAAAAACTCGTGATTGGGTTACAGTAAAGGGATCAATTCGTGTGGAAAAGCACAAAATGTACCGTTCCCAAGGCCCTGTTCTTTACGTGGAAAGCACAGAGTTTGCCGTGCCGCCCAAGCAAGAGGTTGCCACGTTTTATTAATTCGAATACGGTGTGTCGGTGTCCGTTTGGCATCGGCACACCTTTTTTGTGCAAAAAAGAGCGAAAAAATGCGTCACGGGTCTGTACAAAAGCAAAGATATGTGATATAATATAATGAAATATAATTTTTTGGAGAAGACGTATGGAAGGATATAAGAAAAATAAAACGGGTGCATACCGCAAAAAAGAAAACGAAAAAGGAAAGCGTTCCGCCCCCCGTGACTACGCCGACCGAAGGGCTGAGAGTGAGGAGACGGCGAGCGAGGGCTGTATAGCGGGCCGAAACGCCGTGCGGGAGCTGTTGCGCTCGGGCCGTGATATTGATAAGATATTCGTACAGCGCGGAGAGCGTGAGGGCTCTATCGTGGTATTGGTTGCCGAGGCCATCGAGCGGAAAATTCCCATCGTAGAGGTTGAAAGGCAAAAGCTTGACACTCTGTGTGCGGGTACGCACCATCAGGGCATTGTGGCCATGGCGGCACAAAAGGAATATTGCTCGGTTGAGGACATTTTGGCCATTGCCGAGGAGAGAGGCGAAAAACCCCTCGTGGTGATTGCGGACGGTATCACCGATCCCTATAATCTCGGGGCACTCATTCGCTGTGCCGAGGGCGTGGGCGCACACGGCATGATCATTCCCAAGCGGCGTGCCGTGGGGCTTACCTCGGCGGTCGCCAAGACGAGTGCGGGGGCGCTCGAGCATATGGCGGTGGCGAAGGTCGCCAACATTGCCGCCTGTATCGAAACGCTCAAGCAAAGGGGCTTGTGGGTCTTTTGTGCCGAGGCGGGCGGTACGGCCTATGACGAAACGGATTTTGATTGCCCGTGTGCCATTGTGCTGGGCAGTGAGGGAGAGGGTGTATCCAAGCTGGTGCGGGATCGCTCTGACGTGATCGTCACCATTCCCATGTACGGTAAAGTCAATTCCTTTAACGTATCCACAGCGGCGGCGGTGATCCTCTCTGAGGTCTGCCGTCAGCACAGAAGAAAGAAGTAAGAGCAGCGCATTCCCGAAAATAAGTCAGATGGGAGGCAAATATGGATAAAGAACAAAGCATCGAGGAG
>SVTU01000025.1:0-12081 GCA_015063655.1 Oscillospiraceae bacterium | reverse complement strand
GCCTATGACGAGGAGGACGACCCCGAGCGCATTTTGGATCAGGGCATGAGGGCATTGCCCCTGTCCCTCTTGGAGGATACACCTAAGGCCTTTGAAACGGATGGAAGCATGCAGCTGGCCATGTTTGAGGGCGTAGCCTCTCCCGCAGAGGAGATGCGCACCGAGCCGACGGATCCCGACGGTACACCTGCCGATGCCGACGAATGGCAGGAGGTTATTGATTTTGATATGGCCGAGCCTGAGCCCGATGCAGAGCTGACGCTTGGCGAAATGGAGCTGGACGATGCCACGATGGACCTGATGCTGGAAATGGGCTATCAGGGAACGGTGCGCCGCACGGTCAGCCCCGAGCGCATGAATGAATTTCTGTTGCATGAGAGGCAGCGGCGGCAAACGCCCCCGCCTGCCGATGCCTACGCCTATGAGGGCGAGGAATACGAAAAGGAGGAGCAGGCAGAGTCCATCTTCCGTCGGTATACGCACGAAAAGTATATGCTTCTGCTTCGCCTTTTGGGATCAGCTGCGTTCTTTGTACTGCTCCTGCTTTACGAGCTTCTGCCCCTGCTTGGCATAAGCTTTTCCAATTTGCCCACCTTCGACGATGCTCCCGTTGCCACCATGTACATCGGTATTCAGCTCTTGGTGCTGTGCGGTGTGTTTGCCTGGCGTGAGCTGTGGGGCGGTCTTAAGAAGGGCTTGACACTGCGTGCCGAGCTATGGTCGGTGCCCGCTCTTGCGTGTGTGATGAACGTGATCTACAGTGTGGCGGTATTGGCGGTGGCGCAAGAGACGACCGTACATACCTTCCACACACTGACGGCCTTTTTCATCCTTATGGGGCTTGTGAGCGAATATTTGCGTCTGTGTCGGGAGATACGGAGCTTTGCGGTGTACACCGCAAAGGGGCGCAAGTTTACGCTGTCTGACAGCCGTGAGAAAAACGGCGTGGCAGAGCAGATGCACCGAGGCGGCCTATCGTATGATACCGTGGTGATGGAGCCTCGTGCGGTTCGTTTCCCGCATGGCTATTTTTCCTCGGTGAATGAGCAATCCGAGGCGGATCCCTTCTTGAATTTGATCCTGACGCCCCTTGTGGTGCTTACGGCGACCTTTGGCGTTGCCGCCATGGTGCTGGGTGCCTCGGCGCAAGAGGCGATCGAGTCGGCGATGATTGCCTTCTTCGCTCTCGCTCCCGTATCGGTCTTTGCCGTGCATACGCTGCCCATTGAGGTGCTGTCCCGCCGCTTGTTCCGCCGCAACTGCACCGTGGCGGGCGAGGCTATGGTGGAAAAATATGCCGCATGCGATGTGTTGGTGCTTCACGACATGCATATGTATCGTGAGGTTGCCGCAAGCGATTGCGGTATCGTGATCTATGATAAAGAGCATGCCTTGCGCATTCTGGCGTGCTTAGATGCGCTGTATCACGTCATAGGCGGTCCGATGCGAGAGACCTTTTCGCAGGTGGGCGACCGTGTTCCCACTCCCGATATTCAGATTCGACGCTTGGCACGCAACGGCGTGGAGGCGGTGACGGAGCGTGAGAGCCTTCTTCTCGGTGACGAGAGCTTCCTTGCCCGTTACGGCATTGCCATGACGGAGGGGAAGGGAAGCCTTGGGCGTCTCGGCGTTTGCCGCAACGGTAAGCTTGTTGCCATGCTTCGTGTGCGCTACCGCACAGAGGAGGTCTTTGACATGCTGTACCGCAACATGTCTGCCTCGGGCATTGGGTGTGCCCTGCAGACCTTTGACCCTGCCATCTCGGGTGCCTTCGTTGCCCGCACACGGCGCAGTGAGGGCTTGCCCATCAGTGTGGTTCACAGAAGCGCCCGAGCCTTGTCACAAGAGGCTGAGAGGCCCGTGACCGAGCCTGTGGGACTGCTTGCGATCGGCTCGCGCCTCAAGCTTGCGGAGTGCTTGATCTATTGCCGTAAGCTGTACCGTGTGATGAAGCTGTCGCACCGTGCGCAGTACGTGGCGTTTGTGCTGATCACGCTGGGGCTTGTTGCGCTGCTGCCCTTCGGGGCTTTGGGGGTGATGCACCAATGGTGGCTGATGCTGCTCCATGCGGTGCTGTCGGCAGGTATGCTGATCCCCGTGCTGTGCGGCATGCCGAAAAAGCAGGATTTTATGCTTGATGCAACGGAGAATAACGAACAAAGCAAAGGAAATACATCAACACAATGAATCAGAATATCAGTAGCATTTTAAAGGCCGTGTCCAAGCCCGGGCGATACTGTGCGGGGGAATACGGCCAGGTGATCAAGGATAAGGATAGGGTGGCGGCACGCTTTGCGTTCTGCTTTCCCGATACGTATGAGATCGGTATGTCCAATCTCGGTGTGCGCATTCTGTACGGTGCGCTTAACCGTGAGGAGGATATTTGGTGCGAGAGGGTATATACCCCGTGGACGGATATGCAGGAGCAGATGCGCCTGCACGGCATTCCGCTGACCGCCTGCGAGAGCGGTGACGAGCTTCGTGCCTTTGATTTTGTGGGCTTTACCCTGCAATACGAGATGTGCTATACCAACGTGCTGAGCATGCTGTCATTGGCGGGTATTCCGCTTTACGCCCGTGACAGAGGCGAGGATATGCCCCTTGTGATCGGCGGCGGCCCTTGTGCCTACAACGCCGAGCCGATAGCCGATTTCTTCGATCTCTTCAATATCGGAGAGGGCGAGGAGATGTTGCCCGAGATCGTGCGTCTGTATATCCGCATGAAGCAGGAGGGGCGCTATTCAAGGGCTGCCTTCCTGCATGAGGCGGCTGCCACCATTGAGGGCGTTTACGTGCCCTCGCTGTACCGTGTGACCTATTGCGAGGACGGTACGATCGAGGCGTATACGCCCATATACGACGACGTGCCGAAGCAGGTAAAAAAGCGCATCGTCAAGGATATGGACAAGGCGTATTTTCCCGATAAGCCCGTTATGCCCTATATTGAAACGGTGCATGACCGTGTGATGCTGGAGGTATTTCGAGGCTGTATCCGAGGCTGTCGCTTCTGTCAGGCGGGCATCATTTACCGCCCCGTGCGTGAGAAGAGTGCTTCGGTGCTGAACGACCAGGCAAAGTGCCTGTTTGAGGCAACGGGTTATGATGAAATCTCCCTGACCTCGCTCTCTATCAGCGATTATACACAGCTTGAGGAGCTGACCGACCTGCTCCTCTCCTGGACGGATGACAATATGGTCAGCCTCTCCCTGCCGTCTCTGCGTGTGGATAGCTTTACCAAGGAGCTGATGGACAAGATCGCTACCGTGCGTTCCTCGTCCCTCACCTTTGCACCCGAGGCAGGCACACAGCGCTTGCGTGACGTGATCAACAAGAACGTGTGCGAGGAGGATCTGCTTCGTGCGGTGAACGTGGCCTTTGAGGCGGGAAAGAACAGCGTCAAGCTCTACTTTATGCAGGGACTTCCCACCGAGACGTACGAGGATCTTGAGGGCATTGCCACGCTTGCCAAGCACGTCATCGAGGCCTATTATCAATGCCCCAAGCGCAACAGAGGCCGTCAGCCGCAGGTCACGGTCAGCGTGTCCTGCTTCATTCCCAAGCCCTTCACGCCCTTCCAATGGGTGGCGCAGGACGATATGGCAATGCTGGAGGATAAGCAACGCTATCTCGGGGAGAAGATCACCGACAGAAAGATCAAATACCATCATCACGATGCCCGTGTCAGCCGTATTGAGGCGGTGTTGGCCAGAGGCGACCGCCGTCTGTCCCGTGCGCTTGCCCTTGCGTGCGAGGAGGGCTTTGGCTTTGACGCATGGGATGAATGCTTTGACTACGATCGTTGGATCAGCGTGATGGAGCGAAGCGACCTTGATCCTGCCTTTTATGCCAACCGCACCTTCGGGCTTGACGAGGTGCTTCCGTGGGATGTGATCGACTGCGGCGTCAGCAAGGCATTTTTGCGCCGTGAATACGAAAAGGCCTTGAAGGAAATGACCACGCCCAGCTGTCGGGAAACGTGCAGCGGGTGCGGAGCCAATCGACTGGGAGGTGAACGCTCATGCTGTCCGACGTGTCAACAGTAACGAATAAGCTGACGTGGGCGAAGGCGTATCCCATGCTGGAGACGCCCAGGACCGTTCGTATGCAATTTGTGAAGGTGGGCGACCTGCAATATATCTCCCATCTGGATCTGCAGCGTGCCTTTTACCGCATCATCAAGCGGGCAGGTATTCCCGTTTGGTACACCAAGGGCTTTAATCCCCATGCCAAGATGACCTTTTCCACCCCTCTTTCGGTGGGGACGCAGAGCGTGTGCGAGTGCATGGATCTGCGCATTGAGCGGGACGTGCCGTGCGACGTCATTCGTGACCGCATGAATGCGGAGCTGACCGACCTGCTGTATATCAACGAGGTATATATTCCCGAGGAGAAATTCTCCGAGATCGCCTATGCCGAGTATACCATGCACCTGACGGGAGCATGGGCAGGCGAGGAGACGGCACAGCGCATTCAGGCTCTGCTGACGACCTCGCCCTTGGTTATGACCAAGAAGAGCAAGGCAGGGGAGAAGGAGATCGATATCGTGCCCCTCATTGCCGAGCTTTCGGTGCGCTATGACGTAGCGGGCGGACAGCTTGTGCTGAATGCCACGCTGTCGGCAGGGGCGGACAGCTTCCTCAATCCCGAGATGCTTATCGGTGCCATTCGCAAGCACTTGGGTCTGCTTGCGGCCAACCCCTTGGAGGAATATTACGATATCATGAGAACGTCGCTTCTGCGGCAGGATATGACACGGTTTCGGTGATGCGGGATATGTTGCGGATTGTTGTGCTTGACCGTGCCACGCTTGGCTTTGATATTTCCATGGCCCCCTTGGAGGCACTGGGTGAATGTGTGGCATACGATACCACACCGCAGGAGGCGGTGGGAGAACGCATGGCGGATGCCGACGTCATCGTGATCAATAAGATCAAAATAGGAGAAGCGGAGCTTGAGCATGCCAAGCGGCTTCGCCTGATCTGCATTACCGCCACGGGTTATGATAACGTGGCACTTGAGGCATGTCGGCGGCATGGCGTGGCCGTGTGCAACGTGGTGGGATACTCGACGGAGAGCGTGGCAGGGCTTACGGTGGCATGTGCGCTGTCTCTGTGGCACCATCTGCCCACGTATGCCGATTACGTAAGCAGCGGCGCTTATACCGAAAGCGGCGTAGCAAACTGCCTTGCACCCGTATACCGTGAGCTGACGGGTGCCGTTTGGGGCATTGTCGGCTGCGGAAACATCGGGCAGGCAGTGGCAAGGGCGGCAAGAGCCATGGGCTGCCGTGTGATCGCCTACAGCCGAACGCCGAAGGACGGCGTGGAGAACGTGGGACTTGATGCGCTGTGCCGTCAGTCGGACATTATCTCCCTGCACGTGCCGCTCAACGACGGCACAAGGCATCTCATAGACCGAGAGCACCTGTCTTTGATGAAGCCGCATGCGGTGCTTGTTAACGTGGCGCGGGGCGGTATTTGGGACGAGGCGGCGGTTGCCGACGCTATGCGTGAGGGGAGGCTTGGCGGTGTGGCCTGCGACGTGTATACCAAGGAGCCGTTTGGCCATGACCATCCCTTTGCTTCCTTAGGTGATGATCGGCGTGTGCTTTTGACACCGCACGTTGCATGGGGAGCCTATGAGGCACGGGAACGCCTTGTTGACGAGGTGGCACAGAATATTGCCTGCTATCTTGACGGCAGAGAGCAAAACCGATTGGTATAGGTACAGACTGCCTTGCCGATTGTGTTTTACGCTAAAAAAGAGAAAAAAGCAAAAAAAGTATTGACAAAAGCATTTTAGCGTGTTATCATAGTAAAGTGTTAAAGCAAAAACCCAAAAATGAAAGGAAAAATGGTTATGGATCTTCATCATGTCGAGGGATACCGCTTGCTGGTCAAGGCCTTGTTGGCCTTGGAAAACGAAAAGGAGTGCGAGGCACTGCTTGAGGATTTGATGACACGCAAGGAGATCATGGATATTGCCCAACGCCTTGTGGTGGCCAAGCTGCTGTCGGAGCAGACGGTATACAATAAGATCGTGGAGCAAACGGGGGCGAGCACGGCAACCATCAGCCGTATTAACCGCTGTTACCACTACGGTGCGGGGGGCTATCAAACGGTTCTTCCCAGAATAGAGGACGAGGAATAAAGCGACGGAGTGAGTATGAATATTTCACAAAAGGTTCTGACATACGACGAAAAAACGGTATTTCGTCTGCGTGAGCTGTATCGAGGCTACGGCTACACACGCTATAAGGTAAGTAAATTCGAGGAGTACGATCTGTACGCCCATAATAAAAGCTTTTTGGTCAGTGACAACGTCCTGACCTTCACCGATACCAACGGACGCCTGATGGCTCTTAAGCCCGACGTTACGCTGTCCATTGCCAAAAATTATCGGGCAGAGGACGGCATGCAGAAGGTGTATTATAATGAGAACGTCTACCGTACCGCCAAGGGGGCGGACGGCTTTCGTGAGATCATGCAGGCAGGTCTTGAGTGCATCGGCAGGATGGATACGCTGGCTGTGTGCGAGGTGCTGATGCTGGCGCAGAAAAGCCTGTCGCTGATCAGCGAAACCTATATGCTGGACGTGTCGCATATGGGACTTCTTGAGGGCTGGCTGGAGGCGGCCGACGTGACGGGCGCAGAGGCAGACGAGGTGCTGTCCTTTGTGAGAAGCAAGAATATTCCGTCCATTCGCTCCTTCTGCGCTTCGCACGGCGTGGCTGTGCCGATGTGTGAGGTGCTGGTGTCTCTTACGCAGATCTATGCGCCGCTTGGTGAGGCACTGGAGGCCTTGTCTGGCCTTTTGGTGGGAGACAAAATGAAGGAGGCATACGGGGAGCTGTGCGAGGTATGCCGCATGATGCAGGCCGAGGGCATGACCTCCCGTCTGTATTTTGACGTGACCATGGTCGGTGACGTGAATTATTATAACGGTATTGTGTTCTGCGGCTTCGTGGACGGTATTGCCGAGGACGTTCTGTCTGGCGGACGCTATGACAGCCTGCTTGCCAAGATGGGCAAGAGAGCGGGTGCGATCGGCTTTGCCGTGTACCTGAACGTGCTGGAGCGTTACGGGGCGAGCAACGATGGCTATGAGGTGGATACGGTGCTGCTGTACAGCGAGGCGGACGATCCCTTCCGTGTGGCAGAGGCGGCAAGAGCCCTTCGTGCCGAGGGAGTGGACGTGCGCACCGAAAAGGGAAGCGACACACAGACACGCTGTCGAAGCGTGTGCCGACTGACCGCACAGGGATGGGAGCGTGTAGAGAGATGATCAATATTGCACTGCCCAAGGGACGCTTGGGAGAAAAGGCGTATGCTATATTTGAGAAGGCGGGCTACGAATGCCCCGAGATCAAGGAGGAAAACCGCAAGCTGATCTTTGAAAATGCCGAAAAGGGTGTTCGGTATTTTTGGGTCAAGCCCTCCGACGTGGTGATCTATGTGGAGAGAGGGGCGGCAGATATCGGCATTGCGGGCAAGGATATTTTACTGGAATACAGCCCCGATATTTATGAGCTTGCCGATCTCGGCATGGGAAAATGCCGCATGGCGGTGGCCTGCAAGAAGGATTTTCACGATGACCGTGACAGAACGCTCCGTGTGGCCACCAAATTTCCCAACATTGCCAAGAGCTTCTATGCCAAGCAGAGTCGGGAGATCGACATCATCCACCTCAACGGCTCCATCGAGCTTGCCCCTATTTTAGGGCTGTCGGATGTGATCGTGGATATTGTGGAAACGGGAAAAACACTCTTGGAAAACGACCTTGAGCCACGGGATACCATCGTGCCCATCAGCGCACGCCTTGTGGCCAACAAGGCAAGCTATAAATTCAAAAACAGTGAGATCCGCACGATGAGCGAGAGAATTGAGCGCATCATTCGAGAGGGTTGACGGAGGATATATGATCAGGATATACAAATACGGTGAGGTGCCGAATGAGGAGATCTTCGCCCGTCCCGAAGGCCTTACGGACGTGGCGGGCGTCGTGTCGGATATTATTGCCGACGTCAGAGCCAACGGCGATGCGGCCCTTCTTGCCTATTGTGAAAAATTCGATAAGGTAACGCTTGCCTCGCTTGAGGTCAGTGAAGAGGAGATCGAGGAGGCCTTTGCCTCGGTCGATGCGGAATTCATTGCCGTAATGAAGCGTGCGGCGCAGAATATTGACAATTTTCACCGCAGACAGGTGCGCAGCTCCTTCGTTATTGAGGAGAAGGAGGGCGTTGTTATCGGACAGCGCATCAGCCCCATCGAGCGTGTGGGTCTGTACGTGCCGGGCGGCACGGCGGCCTATCCGTCCTCGGTGCTGATGAACAGCATTCCCGCTAAGCTTGCAGGCTGCTCTACCATCGTGATGGTCACGCCCCCCGCCAAGGACGGGCGTGTCAATCCCGTCATTTTGGCTGCCGCCAAGATCGCAGGCGTGGACCGCATCTTCAAGGTGGGCGGTGCGCAGGCGGTTGCCGCCTTGGCGTACGGCACCGAAACGGTTCCGTGCGTGGATAAGATCGTGGGGCCGGGCAATGCCTTTGTGGCAGAGGCCAAGAAGCAGGTGTTTGGCAAGGTCGCTATCGATATGATCGCAGGACCGAGCGAGATTTTGATCGTGGCCGACGGGCAGAACGATCCCGACGTGATGGCGGCAGACCTGCTGTCGCAGGCAGAGCATGACCGCATGGCAAGTGCGGTGCTTGTGACCGACAGCGAGGACTTGGCCATAGCCGTGCAGGCTGCATTGGAGGAACAGATCCCGAAGCTTTTGCGTGCCGATATCGCCCGTGCTTCCATCGACAACAACGGCAAGATCATCGTGGCCAAGAGCCTTACCGACGTGATCGACGTTGCCAACGAGATCGCCCCCGAGCATTTGGAGCTGTGCGTGGAGCAGCCCTTTGACTATCTGTCCAAGATCCGCCATGCAGGCTCGATCTTTATGGGGCGCAACTGCCCCGAGGCGCTTGGCGACTATTTCGCAGGCCCGAACCACACCCTGCCCACCAGCGGAACGGCACGCTTCTCCAGCCCCCTTTCAGTGGATGATTTCGTCAAGAAATCTCAGTTTACCTACTATTCCGCAGGCGCACTTGACGCCGTGGCCGAGGACGTTGCCTATTTTGCCCGCAAGGAGGGCCTGACGGCTCACGCCCAGAGTGCCATCATTCGCTCGCAAAAGCGGAAGGAAGCGGAGGAGAACGCATGAGCCGATTCCTTAGCTGTGCTTATGCGGGGCTTGAGGCGTACACGCCCGGTGAGCAGCCCCGTGATAAGGCCTATATCAAGCTGAATACCAATGAATCACCCTTCCCGCCCTCGGAGAGGGTGGTGCAGGCGCTTAATGCCGACGAGGTGCGGGACCTGCGTCTGTATCCCGACCCCGATTGCCGTATACTGAAGGAGAAGCTGGCGGAGGCATACGCTCTGAAGGCCGAAAACGTGTTCGTTTCCAACGGCTCGGACGATATTCTCAATTTCGCTTTTATGGCCTTTGCCAAGGATAGGGGAGCGGCATTCCCCGATATCAGCTACGGCTTCTACCGTGTGTATGCTGAGCTTCACGGGGCCAAGTACGTCACCGTTCCCTTAGACGGGCAGTTTCGCATCCAGCCCGAGGACTATGCCTCAATGGGGCGGGGGCTGATCGCCATTGCCAATCCCAATGCCCCCACGGGGCTTGCCCTCACCCTTTCGCAGGTCGAGAGCATCGTGAAGTCCAATCCCGATTCAGTGGTGCTGATCGATGAGGCTTACGTGGACTTCGGTGCAGAGAGTGCATCGGGGCTTGTTACCAAATACGATAATTTGCTGGTGGTGCATACCTATTCCAAATCCGCCTCGTTGGCGGGGGCAAGACTTGGCTTTGCCTTGGCGTCCCGTGCGCTTATTGAGGACCTGGAAAGGATCAAGTATTCCACCAACCCCTACGCGATCAACCGTCTGACCCTCAAAGCGGGTGTGGCGGTCATAGAGGATGCGGCGTACTACCGACAGAACTGCCGCCGTATCACAGAGAACCGAGCCTATACCATTGAGGCCTTGCGTGAGCTCGGCTTTACGGTGACGGATTCCATGGCAAATTTTGTGTTTGCCAAGAGCGACCGCATCGGCGGTGAGGCGCTGTACCGTGAGCTGCGCCAAAGAGGCATTCTTGTGCGCCATTTTACCGCTCCCCGCATTTGTGAGTACAACCGCATCACGGTCGGTACACGGCAGGACATGGAGGCCCTTGTGTATGCCGTGCGGGATATTTTGGCCAAATAAAGGAGATAGGATATGAGAGAAGCAAGCATTACCCGTAAAACGGGAGAAACGGATATTGCGCTGACGCTTGCCTTGGAGGGAAGTGGAAGCTCGCAGATCAGCAGCGGCGTTGGCTTTATGGATCACATGCTGACGTTGTTTGCCAAGCACGGCCGCTTTGACCTGACGCTTTCTTGCGTGGGTGACACCGAGGTGGACGGCCACCACTCAGTGGAGGATATCGGCATTGCGCTGGGGCAGGCCTTTGCCAAGGCACTGGGCGACTGCGCAGGCATTTGTCGGTACGGCTCGGTCCTGTTGCCCATGGACGAGGCACTCATACAGTGTGCCTTGGATATTTCGGGCAGAGGCATGCTGGTGCTACGCACCGAGATCCCCTCGCCGAGGGTAGGGGATTTTGACACGGAGCTTGTAGAGGAATTTTTGCTGGCGTTTGTGCGCCACGCCAATATCACCCTGCACGTCCGACAGCTTGAGGGGCGCAATGCGCACCACATCATTGAGGGCATTTTTAAGGCACTCGGACGAGCCCTGCGCCAGGCGGTGAGTATTGATGAGACGCTTTGCGGTGCGATCCCGTCCACAAAGGGGATGCTGGTATGATCGCCATCATTGATTACGGTGTGGGCAATTTGTTTTCACTGTCCAGCTCCTTTGGCTATATCGGCAAGGAGGCGGTCGTCACTGCCGACCGCTCGGTCATTCGCCAAGCGGATCACATTCTGTTGCCGGGCGTCGGCGCCTTTGCCGATGCGGCGGCAAAGCTGCGTGCGTGCGGCATGGATCAGGCAGTGCTTGAGGAAGCAGAGAGGGGCAAGCCCATTCTCGGTATTTGCCTTGGTATGCAGATGCTGTTTGAAAAAAGCTATGAATACGGTGAGCATGAGGGACTTGGTCTGATCCGTGGGTCTGTCAAGCCGATCCGTGACGTGATAGGAGAGGGACTGAAGGTCCCGCATATCGGGTGGAATGCGTTACAGCTGAGAACCCCGAAAAGTCCCATTTTTCGATACGTTAACGAGGGGGATCACGTGTACTTCGTGCATTCCTACTACGGGGCGGACTGCTTTGACAGCGTGATCGCCACTGCCGAGTACGGCGCCGTGCTGACGGCGGCCGTGGCACGGGACAACGTGTTTGGCACACAATTTCACCCCGAAAAGAGCGGAGAGGTAGGCCTGTCTATTCTGCGTGCCTTCTGTGAGCTATAATCTAAAAAGCCTATCTCAAAAGAAAGGATAAACCAAAATGAAACTATTTCCTGCCATTGACATGATCGGCGGCAAGGCAGTGCGCCTTGTGCGGGGCGATTATGCGCAAATGACGGTATACAGCGACGATCCCGTGAGCGTTGCCCGCAGCTTTGCCGAGGCGGGGGCGACCTGCATGCATATGGTGGATCTTGAGGGCGCACGGGACGGCGGCTGTCCCAATCTTGACACCATACGCCGCATCGTGCAGGATACCGAGCTGTTTGTTGAGGTTGGGGGCGGCATACGTGACGCAAAAACGGTAGAGACCTACCTGTCGGCAGGCGTTGGGCGTGTGATCCTCGGCACGGCGGCTGTTACCAATCCCGCCTTCCTTGACGATATGCTGCGTCAGCACGGCGAACGTATTGCCGTGGGCGTGGACATTCGGGACGGATACGTCGCCATCAAGGGGTGGACGGAGCTGTCTGAGATGACCTGCTTTGATTTTTGCGCTGACTTAGAGCGACGAGGCGTTCGCACGGTGATCTGTACGGATATTTCCAAGGACGGCTTGCTCGGCGGCACGAATACCGAGCTGTATGCCGATATGTCAC
>SVTU01000024.1 GCA_015063655.1 Oscillospiraceae bacterium | reverse complement strand
TGCACGAAAAAATGCAACAGAAGCACGCCCGCCAGCTATCCTATTACGCCGTGGCGGCCGAAAAGCTCTTTTTGCGTCCCTGCACCCGCCTTCTCGTATATGCCACCGCCGCAGGTCGCTGTACGGAACTGTCAAGACTTCCGCTGTAAAACAAAAAAGTATACCTCTATATGACAAGAGGCTGTCTCAAGCTGAGACAGCCTCTTTTAGGGGATAGGCAGATTTGGTCTTGCCAAATGTGACAGCCCCTTTAGGGGATAGGCAGATTTGAGCAAGAAGCGTCGTTCTCGGGGACGATAGGCGTACAAAGGTACGACGAGTCCCCGAAACGGCGGTAGAAAAAGTCCGATAGATTTTGAAATCCGCAAGGATTTCTACCTTAGAGCTGTCTCATTTACGCTTCAGGCGCATCTGAGATGGTTTTTTGCTTTTTTACGGACTTTTTCGGTCTTGTCAAATATGACAGCCCCTGTTTTTTTGATTTGTGTGGGAAAGCATACCGCTTCTATTCTTCCTGTCTCTTGAGCCAATTCACATAGTGGAAATCGTATCGGCAATAGCGATTAAACTGCTCCTGCGACGGGCTGATGCCCACGTACGTGCCTGCCTCTATCATGTTGGCAAAGAAGGGGGAGGCAGGATCGGTGGAAGGCTGAACGTCCTTGGGAAGCAACCGCCACACGTACTGAGCATCCGTCACCGTGACCTGCACGGGGAAGCTTCGCATGACGGTGATCATGCCTATTCGTTTGACGTTGACGGGATCGCAATCGGGGTCGGCCACACCGCCGTGCTTGGTATCGTACGCAGCCATGACATGGCAGGTGCAATACTCTGTGGGCTGGGTGCCATCGGCAAAATACCCCTCCTCGGTGCGGTCACCCCGTGCATCCGCACGGCAGGCCGAGGTTGGTAGCAGACCCGAGTCGCGGCAATAGGATACCGTCACGATGCCAGCGGCCTCGGCAAAGTCTTGGCTGTTATCCGTATCGGCATGCAAGCTCTTCATCACCTCATCCCACACCCGTATGCAGATATTCTTACTGTCCGTCGGCAACGCCTGCGGATATTCATAGCCGTACCACACCCCGCAGATATAATGGGGAGAATAGCCGATGAACCATCTGTCACAGTTGTTTTGCGTCGTGCCCGTTTTGCCCGCACAGCTCACCGTTTCATCTAAGGTTGCAGACTTGGCCGTTCCCTCTCGTATCACGCCCTCCAGCATCTTGTTCATCAGCGCAGCATTCTCCTCGGACAGCACCGTCTCCCCGTGATACGGCTTGCTCAGAATATCATACCCCTGCGCATCGGTGACACGGAGATAGGAACGGGTATCGTTGTATATCCCCTGATTGGCAAAAATGGAGTAGGCCGCCGTCACCTCCCGCACCGTCACGCCATAATTAAACTGCCCCAAGGCCAGGGCGGCCAGGTCGCAATCGGTTACCACCCGACCGTCGGGCAACCGCTTCTCCTCAATGAGGCTCTTCATGTGAAGGGTGTTCTTGGTGAAGCGAAAAGAATTTTCAACGCCAAGATCCTGCAGCACCCGCACCACCACCGTATTGACCGAGTTTTCCACGGCATAGTGGATATTGGTCAGTCCTCTGTACGTCCCCGTCGCATTTTTCGGCCAAGCCACGGGGGGCGTTGCGCTGCTTTGACTTGCATCCTCTCTGTCGCCGAAACGCACGGGAACGTCATCGTACACACTGGCCCACGTGATCAAGCCCTCCTCCAAGGCAGGGGCATACACCGACAAGGGCTTGATGACCGAGCCTGCGGGACGCAGTGTCTGTGTGGCAAAATTCTGAATGCGGTTGGCTCGCTTATCACCCACAGCACCCGCCACGCCGAGAATATCACCCGTTTTCGGATCGATCACGATCATAGCGGACTGCGGTGCTTCCTCTCCCCCCGCCCCGAAATGTGAGGCATCGGCATAATACTGCTCCACGGTTCTCTGTACCTCGGCATCCATGGCGGTATAAATGACAAGACCGCCCGTAAAGACCTTCAGGCTTGCCATTTGCCGATTGTAGCCCATCGCCATCAGGTCTGCGATCACATCCTCGATCACCATATCGGCATACCAGGAATTGGTGCTTTTGAGGGCATCCTCCTTGGGCGGCCGCACCGCTACGGGCGTGGCGAGCGCCTCATCGCATTCCTCCCTTGAAATATAGCCCTGCTCATACATCGCCTCTAAGATCAGATCCCGTCTTTGCCTGTTTTGCTCGGGGTGACGAAGCGGGTCGTAATATGACGGATTGTTCGTGATAGCGGCAATGCTGGCGCATTCGCCTAAGGTCAGCTCGCTGACGTCGCAGGCATAGTAATACCCTGCCGCCGCTCCCACACCGTAGCAGCCCTGTGAGAGGTTGATGACGTTGAGATACAGCTCAAGGATCTCCTCCTTCTCCATTTTGCGTTCAAGATCTCTGGCACGGAAGATCTCGGTGATCTTTCGGTCAAAGGAGTATTCGTCCTCCTGCGTCACGTTCTTAATCAGCTGTTGCGTAATGGTAGAGCCGCCAAAGCTATCACGAAAGCCGCATACGTAGTTCAGTCCTGCATAGGCCGTTCTCAGCCAGTCCACACCGTTATGCTCGAAAAACCGTTTGTCCTCAATGCTCACAAAGGCATTGACCATGTCCTCGGGAATGCTGGAGAGCGGTGCGTACTCACAGCGATACCCGCCGTACAGCTCCTCGTACGTCTCAGAGACAGTCCCCTCACGGGTTTCTCTGTCGGTAAATTCGTAGTGATACAGGCGCGTCATGCTTGCCGTACCGACTGAGGTAAACAGCGATTCATCTACCGTTTTATCAATATTCTTTTCCACGTATATGCCAAAGGCAAGCCCCAGCACCAGCAGCAAGCTGCACAAAAGGCAGGCAAGGACTACCAAAGCCTTGCCCAACGTCAACAGCCAGTGCTTGATCCACATCCGCTTCATGTTCTATCCTCCATGCTTTTTCTTTTCCTATTATGGTCGTGTTTGGGAATATCTAACCGCCATATGGGTGACAATAAGAAAAAAAGATGGAGTGATACTATGAAAACCAAACGCCTTTTTGCCCTCACTCTCTGCTTTGCCACGCTCACCGTGATCCTGCTGGTTGCCCTGCTCCTTGCTCTGCGCCGTCCCGTATCGCCGCTGCCGCAAGAAACGGATACGAGTGCTGTGGAAACAGATACTCCGCAGACCGCTCCCCCGCCCTCAAGTGACACCGAAGCCACACAGCCCCCCTCCCCCGCATACTGCCGCACGCTTCGTGCCTACGGCGATAAGCTTGCCGTGTTTGACGAGGAGGGCAAGATCGTGCAGATCATTGAGGTCTATATGAAAACCCTCCCGCAGGCAGATCAGCTTCTGCTTCGGGAGGGCATATCGGTATCCTCAGAGCAAGAATTGCTCTCTCTCATAGAGGATTATACGGAATAGGTATTATTTGGGAACGACGTTATCCTTGCCGAGCAAGGCGCTAAGCTCCCGCAGCAGGTATTGGGTGATCTCCGCTCCCTGCTTGGCGGGCAGATACCGACCGCTTGACACGTCATAAAAGATAACCTCGGACTCCCCCTCAAAGATACCCACAAGATTAAGGGCCTTGCGGTATTCTCGGCTATCCATAGAGGGTACACGCAGATACAGCTTCTCATACTTCTGATCCGCTTTCTCCGTCAGCGTGACAACGCTTCCTCGCGCTGAACGGGTGGGAGGCGGATCCTGCTGCTTTTTGCGTGCCATATACGCATCGTAGGCATCGTTATCCACCAGCGTTTCCATCAAGCGCACCATGATCTTGGGCTCTTCATCCTCACGCAAGGACAACATGCCCTCAATGAAGACGGCATTGTCCACACGAATCATATGCGCATACCGCTCGTACGAGGCGGCAAAGGCAATGCACTCAATGTCACCGTAGCGGTCCTCCACACGGAAGAACGCCATTTTTTCATTCTTTCTCGTGGATTTGACGCTGACCTTATCGATCATAGCGGCAATGCGCACGGGCATGCGATCCACCACGTTTTCCTCATCCAGCAAAGTGGCAATGCTATGCACGGCATAGCGATCGGCGTGGCGGGAGTAGGAATCCAGCAAATGCCCCGAGAAGAACATACCCGAGCATTCCTTTTCCATCATCAGCCGCTCACGCACCGAAATCTCGGGCAAATTCGGGAAGGCGAAGGTGGGCTTGGCAACCTGGGCGGAAGAGAGCATAGAGAACATATCCAGCTGTCCTTCCACGTTGTTGCGGTTCTTCTGCACGTGAATATCGATCAGTCGATCATACGAGGCAAGCATACTGCTTCTGGTCACACCAAGCCCGTCAAAGCTACCCGATTTGATCATGGCCTCCACCATACGGCGGTTGATCTCCACAGCAGACAGCCTTTCGATAAAATCGTCAAGCCCCGTAAAGGGACCGTGGCTTCTCTCGTCGATGATCCGCTGTAAAAACTGCTTGCCCACGTTCTTTAGAGCCAAAAGGCCGAACAAAATGTTGCCGTCGCAGGGCGTAAAGGTCATACCGCTGTGATTGACGCTCGGCGGCAGGACCTGAATACCGTAGCGTGCCGCCTCGGCGATGTACTCGGCAAGCTTGGTCAGATTGCCCAGCACCGAGGTCATCAGGGCGGCCATATATTCGCAGGGATAATGCGCCTTGAGGTACGCCGTTCGGTAAGAGATCACCGCATAGGCGGCGGCATGGCTCTTATTGAAGGCGTAGTTGGCAAAGGACGACATATCGTCAAACAGCGTTTGCGCCACGCCTCGGTCAATACCCTTCTCCTCCGCACCGTCAAGAAAGGCATCCATTTCGGCACGCAGAGCCTCACCCTTTTTCTTGGACATGGCTCGTCGCACCACGTCGGCATGCCCGTACGTAAAGCCCGCAATGTCACGGCAAATGCTCATGACCTGCTCCTGGTACACGGTACATCCATAGGTAGAGGACAGGATCGGTTCAAGCTCGGGAATGAGATACTCCGTGCGCTCGGGGTGATGGCGTGCCTCGATGTATTTGGGGATAGAATCCATAGGCCCGGGGCGGTATAGCGCAATGGCGGCAATGATGTCGTCGAAGCGGTCGGGAGCAAGCTCCGTCAGCACCTGGCGCATGCCCGAGGACTCCAGCTGAAACACGCCGAGCGTGTTACCCTTGGCGATCAGCCCATAGGTCTTGGCGTCCTTTAGGGATATTTTTTCGATATCAAAGCGAGGCTTATGCTTCCGTATGGAACGGCAGGCATCATCGATGATGGTGAGATAACGCAGAGCAAGAAAGTCGAATTTCAAAAGCCCCAGCATCGCCACCACATCCATATCGTACTGCGTGACCACGGTATCGTTGCTGGTGGCCAGGGGCAGATAGTCCGAAACGGGGCGGTCTGTCACCACAAGCCCCGCCGCATGCACCGTAATGTTTCGGGGCATGCCCTCCACGGCACAGGCGAGATCCAACAGCTTTCTCGTCTTCTCCGAGGACTCATACATCTCACGCAAGCGCTTGCTCTTCATGGCATCTGCAAGCGAAATGCCGTGATCCTGGGGAATCATCTTGGCAACGGCGTCCACGTCGGCATACGACATACCGAGCGCACGTCCCACGTCACGCACAGCCGCTCTTGCCGCCAGCGTACCGAACGCCACGATCTGCGACACGTGATCCGAGCCGTATTTGTCGATCATGTATCCAATGACCTCATCACGGCGGTTATAGCAGAAGTCTACGTCAATATCGGGCATGCTGACACGCTCGGGATTGAGGAATCGCTCAAAGAGCAGATCAAACGCAATGGGATCAACGTCGGTAATTCCCGTCAGATACGCCACAAGGCTTCCCGCTCCCGAGCCACGCCCGGGGCCTACGGGAATTTGATGGGATTTGGCAAAGTTTACGTAATCCTGAACGATGAGGAAATAGTCGCAAAAGCCCATGCTTTTGATAACGGAAAGCTCATAAGAAAGGCGTGAGCGATATTCCTCCTCGGTGTGATTGTCAAAGTCGAGACGCTTGGCGGCAAGGCGAGCCTGCCAGCCCTTTTCGCACAGCATGATCAAATACTGCTCGGCGCTCTCCCCGTGCGGGGTCGGAAAGGTGGGGAGCTTCGGCACGTCAAAGGAAAAGGCAAATTGGCAACGGTCGGCAATGCGGACGGTGTTCTCCAATGCCCCCTCGTATTTGCCAAAGAGCATGCGCATCTCATCGGTGGTCTTATAGTAAAACTCGTCCGTCTCAAAGCCGATGGGGCGGCCGTCGGTGATGACGTTACCCGTTTGCACGCACATCAGCACAGCCTGCATCTCGGCATCCTCTCGGCGCAGATAGTGACAGTCGTTGGTTGCCACCAGCTCCAAGTCGCATTCACGTGCCAAGCCAACAAGGCTTTCCATGATCTGCACCTGCTCGTTCAAACCGTGGTTTTGTATTTCGATATAGAAGCGGTCACGCCCAAAGATCTGCTTCATCTCAAGGGCATATTCCCGTGCGGCATCGTAGCTTCCCTGCGACAGCAGGGAGGGTATCCTTCCCGCCAGACAGCCCGACAGAGCAATCAGCCCCTCATGGTGAGCACGCAAAAGCTCCATATCCACACGGGGCTTGGAATAAAAGCCCTCGGTGAAGCCGCGGGAGATCATATAGCACAGGTTGTGATAGCCCGTCTCATTCTCGCACAGCAGCACCAAGTGGTGAGGCTTTGCGCCCGTGCTTCTGTCAAAGCGGGACGAGGGAGCAACGTAGACCTCACAGCCGATAATGGGCTGAATTCCCTCCTCCTGGCAGGCACGGTAAAAAGCAACCGCACCGTACATCACACCGTGGTCGGTCAGTGCCACAGCATGGTGGCCGCATTCTGCGGCACGGTGCGGAATATCCTTGATACGACAAGCACCGTCAAGAAGGCTGTATTCACTGTGCAAATGCAAATGAACAAATTCCTTCATGACGGCACCTCCAAATTTATGTATGATGGTAAATTAGTCTTCAAAATTGAGGCGTTCCTCTTCTACGACCAACGGACGGTTCATCAAACGAATATTCATATTCATGATGTACTCGCCAAGGAAGCCGATAAAGAACAGAACGAGCCCCGTACAGAACAGTAGCGTCAGAATGATGGCGGCCGTTCCCGTCAGGAACAGCGTCTCGGGCGAGATCGCCTTGAGGATCAAGCAAATGATGGAGGCCAGCACACTGCCTGCGCACATAAAGCCACCGCCGAACACGGCAAGGCGCAGTCCGATCTTCGTATACGAGGTAAAGGACAGCATGGCGGCGTCATACAGGCTGTAGAAATTGTTGCTCGTCTTGCCCGCTCTTCTCTTGGGCTGCTCATACTCAATGGTCTTATACTTCGGGCCAAGCTCGCCCACAATGCCACGGATAAACGGCGTGGGGTCGCCCAACTTGCGCAGGACGTCCACAAAGGAGCGGTCATACAGACCAAAGCCCGTAAAATGCTCGATCATCTCGGCACGGGACATCTTTTTAATAAGCTTGTAATAGATACTGCGCAGGGTGTATACCAGCTTGTTTTCCTTGCTGGAGGTCTTAACGCCGCACACGATCTTATAGCCCTTTTCCCATTCCTCAAGAAAGGTGGGGATCAGCTCAACGGGATCCTGGAAGTCACAGCAAACAGAAATGGTGCAATCGCCCGACGTCTGCGTAATACCGTAGTAGGGGGAGTTGAACTGACCGAAGTTACGGCTGTTGAAGATCGCACGGATCTTTTTGTTCTGCGCACAGATCCCACGAAGCAACACGCGGGTATTGTCCGTGGAGCAGTTGTCGATAAACAGGATCTCATAATCGTATTGAGGAAGCTTCTCCATCTGTGCCACAAGGGCTTGACTCATGGGAACAACGTTCTCCTCCTCATTGTAGCACGGAACCATAATACTGACTTTTTTCATAGCGGTCTCCTTTCTTTATACGGTGGGATGCGCCTTGGCATACACCACCGTTTCCATGATGCCTTCTTCAAATCGATAACGGGGCATATATCCCGTATCCTCACACAAGCTGCGAATATCCGCTCCGAGATACATCACCTGATGAGGCGGATACGCAAGCTCTCCGATCCCCACCTCGGCCGTCGGGTCAACGGCATCTCGAATGGCCAGGATGTAGTGTGAGAGGGGCTTCGGCTCACCGCCGCCAAGGCAGTATACCGCTCCGTCCCTTCCCTTTCTTGCCATGGCGAGAAACGCCTGCGCCGCATCGGCACTGTACAGATAATCCCATGTTTGCTCGCAGGGGGTGAAGCTCGGCTTCTCACCTCGCAAAAGCTTGCGAACGGTGGACATGACCATACTGCGCTCGGTATCATACGGGCCGTACACGCTGAGAATTCTTGCCCAGATATGCTTCATACCGAGCTGATGTGCCAGCATACGGCTCATCTGCCCTGCACAGAGCTTGGCCATACCGTAACCCATGGTGGGATTGGTTGGCGTGTCGGGACGCAGCAACACACCGCTCGGCCCGTACTCGGCCTGCGAGCCTGCTCCGATAAAGGTATGACAGCCAAATCTCTTGGCTAAGGACACGGCGTCCAGCGTATATCTGACGTTACGGTTTTGCAGATAGGTATCGTCTCTCGACGCCCCCGTCGTCCCCTCCCATGCGAAATGGAAGAATACGTCATAGCCTTGTGTCGGCTGATAGCCTGCCATGCTGTCCAAGCCGCATTCACACAAGCTCACGTAAGGAATATCGGCAAGCCTGGCATTGCGCTCAGAGCCAGGGCGGCAAAGCACCAGCGTTTCGATCTTTTCTGCGCTCAGAGCTTGGAGCATTGCCATTCCGACTGCTCCCGTTGCTCCCGTGACGACCGCTCTCATATTCGGTCTCCTCCTGTTATGACACAGAAACAGCGCCAGTTCCCTGTCGCTGATTCTGCTGTATTTACTTTATTTGACCCAAGCGGCGTCACGCAAAAAGGCAGCGATCTGCTCATCCATGCATGCACCGATATCGCCACCGCTTTGGTAGCACTTGGACCAAGCCACCGTCATGGTGATGGCCATATCCAAATCCCACACGGGTGACCAGCCAAAGGTTGCCTTGAGCTTGGAGCAATCCAGCTTGAGGAAATTGGCCTCGTGAGGTCCGCCGTCGGACAGATTGACCCACGACATACCCTCGCCCCACTTGCGGCAGAACAAGTCAACCAGCTCTCCCGTGCGGAAGCAGTCACGGTCGTCGGGACCGACGTTATAATAATCGGCATACGAGCCGTCCTCGTACTGAGCGGCGGCAATCATCAAATAGGCCGTCACAGGCTCAAGCACGTGCTGATAGGGTCTGGTGGAGTGCGGGTTGCGCACCACGATCTCCCTCTTGTCGAAGGCGGCACGCACCGAGTCGGGAATGATGCGGTCATTGGCAAAGTCACCGCCGCCAATCACGTTACCCGCTCTTGCCGTGGAGATCGCAACGTGTCCGTCGGCAAAGAAGGAATTCTTATAGCAATGCGTAACCAGCTCAGAGCAGGACTTACTGTTGGAATACGGGTCAAAGCCGTCAAGAGGCTCATTCTCACGGTATCCCCAATGCCACTCGTTGTTCTGATAGACCTTGTCGGTGGTTACGTTGAGGAAGGAGCGCACCGTGCCGGACAAGCGCACACACTCCATGATATTGACCGTTCCCATCACATTGGTCTCATAGGTATACTTCGGGTCCTTATAGCTGTCACGCACGATGGGCTGTGCCGCTAAGTGAAGCACGATCTCGGGCTTCGCCTCGTCAAACACGCGCCGCAATGCATCAAAATCACGAATATCTCCGATCACGCTCGTCATACCGCGTGCGGCATCGGATATTTCGAACAAAGAGGGCTTTGTGGGCGGCTCAAGAGAAAAGCCCGTTACAACGGCACCTGCTCCCACCAACACACGGCAGAGCCACGAGCCCTTAAAGCCCGTATGGCCCGTTACCAATACACGTTTGCCCCGATAAAAGCTTAAATCCAACATATTATTCTTCCCATTTCTTCCAAGGAGCGTTGCCGCTTCTCAGCAGCTCCTCCAAATAATCCATATCTCTCTTGGTATCCATACACTGCCAGAAGCCCGTGTGATGGAAGGCCATCAGCTCGCCCTGCTTGGCAAGCGTCTCAAGAGGCTTTTTCTCAAATACCGTGCTGTCTCCCTCGATGAGGTCAAACACCTTGGGGTCAAGCACCATGTAGCCACCGTTGATGGGATGACCGTCTACGTCTCTCTTTTCACGGAAGGAGGTAACCTTCTGATCGTCATCCATATCGATGATACCAAAGCGCTGGCCTGCATTGACCACGGTGATGGTGGCAAGCTTGCCGTGCTCACGGTGGAACTGCTCCAGAGCGTTGATATCCACGTCGCACACACCGTCTCCGTACGTCAGCATAAACGGCTCGTCGCCGATATACTTGCGGATGCGCTTGATGCGTCCGCCCGTCATGGTATTCAATCCCGTATCCACCAACGTGACCTTCCACTGCTCCGAGAAGGTCTTATGTACCTTCATGCGGTTGGTGCTGTTGGTAAAGTCAAAGGTAACGTCGGAGGCATGCAGAAAATAATCGTTGAAAAAATCCTTGATCACGTGCTGCTTATAGCCACAGCAGATCACAAACTCATTATATCCGTGTGCGGAATAGGACTTCATAATATGCCAAAGTATCGGCATTCCACCGATCTCGATCATCGGTTTCGGCTTTAAGTGGGATTCCTCTGAAATTCTGGTTCCGAATCCGCCCGCTAAAATCACGACCTTCATATGCGTACTTTCCTTTTCTTTTTTCATTTTTTACAAGGTGCTACACGTGGGAACGCAAAGCGTCCCGGCGCACCCTCTGTATATCATAACACATCTTTCATCATTTGTCAACTAAAAGTTCACATTTTCCCTCTTTGACGGCAAGATATCTACTTGTTTTCAGAATATTCTGCTTGGATAAAGCGATTCATAAGCTCGGGCTCACGCAAAAGCTTCAAAAAAACACGGTCGGATACCAAGCGCATACCGTAGATCTGCCGACCGATCTCTGCCTCACACACCTCCGTTTCCTTTGACAGTAACACCGTACGGCAGGACGGCAAGGGGATCAGAAACGGGACGATGCTCCCCTCTCTGACGTTCTTGTACGTCGTTCGAAACGGTGGAAAAAAGCGTTTACCTCCCTCCAAGGAGCGATGCGTGGTATCATCGCTTCGGCGGACGGTGACGGGAAGCTTACGGCGGAGCATCAGCGTGCGGTCGGCAAACAGCACCAGCGTGCTTGCCCGATCGTAAATGGGAAGTAGCGCAATGCCATAAAGCTGTCTGCCCGTATCGATCATATAATCGTACGACTGCCTTCTGTCCTGAGAGAAGCGCTTTTTCGGCAGGCGATGAAGCCGATAGTGCCGAATACGGCACAGCGTGGCCACAGACCTTGCGAAGCGCCATCGGCAGATCAGCATGCGGAGCATGGGTGCTAATGCAAGCCCCACCATCAATACAAATATCATTCCATATATCACGTCAACGTCCCCGTAAGCACCGTATGGGCTTTTTTCTTTTATAGGATACCGCCGCACCCTGTTGAGCGCATGACGGCTTTTTGAATTTTCTATGAAGATTGTCCGCCGTGCTCCTCAGCATAGTGCAAGAGCCTTTGCAGGCGGTGATTCAGCCCTGACTTGGAGATGGGCGGACGGTGCAGCAGAGCAAGCTCTGCCAGCGAGGCGTCCTCATTCTCCAAGCGAAGCATGGCCGTGGTATACAGCTCCTCCGGCAAGCCCGACAAGAGGTGCGCCTCCTGCAAGGCACGGATAGCGCAAAGATGCTTTTGCGAGGCATCCACGGATTTGGCAATGTTGGTGGCAACACAGTTGGTTGCCCTGTTTTCGTTGTTGCGTATATCCCGCTCAATGCAGGCATTGGCAAAATCAAAGCTGGAGCGTACCGCACCCGTTAGATACAGAATATCCGATATGGCGGTGTTGCTTTTGAAATACACCGCATGCCGTCCTCTTCGCTCCGCCTTTCTTGCCACAAAGCCCTGACGGCTCAAAAAGGCAAACAAAGCCTGCGCACGCTCTGCCTGCTCCGCTCCCAATAAAAACTCCAAATGGTAGCCCTTATGCGGATCGGTCAGGCTTGCGGTTGAAAGAAAGACACCCCGCAAAAAAGCCCCCTTGCAGTCATCACACCGAAAGAGAGCCGCCTGCTCGGCCGTCTCCCCCGCCGAAAGCGCACGCAGGAAGGAAAACACGGCCTTAGAGCGAAACAGCACCCCGATATAGGGCTTTCCGCCCCGATAGCAGTGCTGACGCTCACCTTCGGTATTGACCACGCTGCCGAGCAAGGACAGAGATAGCTCTGCTACCTCTTCCATCGTATATTCAGTATACCATTGCTTATCCTCTTTCGATACGGCAGCGTAGAGCAGACCCATCAAAAGAGCCTTACGGCAGCACAGCTTTTTTGGCACAAGCTCGGTCATTTCCCGTTTGACCGATGCACAAAAGCTTGACATAGCGTCCTCCTAACCAATCCATTCCACTTCGTTTTCCAAGCTGACAGCGTACGTCTCAAACACAACGCGGCGCACGTGCTCGGCAAGTGACAGCACGTCGGCACAGGTAGCATTTCCCTTGTTGATCAGAAAGCCCGCATGCTTTTCGGAGACGGCCGCACCGCCCACCGTATAGCCTTTCAGCCCGCAATCCTCGATCAGCTTACCCGCAAAATGTCCCACAGGACGCTTGAAAAAGCTACCCGCACTCGGATACTCCAGCGGCTGCTTTTCCCGACGGCTCTGCATATTCTGCCGCATCTGTGCGGCGATTTTATCGGGGTCCCCCCGACGCAGCTGAAGGAATGCGCCAAGGCAGATAAGCTCCTCGCATTCCGCAAGAAGGCTGTGGCGGTAGGAGAAGTGCATCTGCTCGGCATCACACTCCATCACCGTATCCGAGGACGGCTCGTAGAGCCTCACTCGCTCCACCACGTCGGACATCTGTCCGCCGTATGCCCCCGCATTCATGCGGATCGCTCCGCCCACCGTACCGGGTATTCCAAAGGCAAAAACCAGACCCTCAAGGCCCTTATCCCTCGCCGCTCTTGCCAGCACCGATAGGGACAGCCCCGCCGAGGCGTAAACGTGCGTGCCTGCCGTTTCGCAAAAGGTTACGTCCGTGGTAACAATCAGCGCACCGTCAAAGCCACCGTCGGCAAACAGCAGATTGGAGCCATTTCCGATCACACGGTAGCGCACGCCGTGCTCACGGCAAAGGCGAACCGAGGCACATAGCGTCTCCTCGCTGTGCGGACGCACCAAAAGCGACACGCTCCCGCCAATGCGAAAGGTGCAAAGCTCGGATAGGCTTGCCTCTGCTTGGCAAGCGATCCCCTGCTCGCACAGCTTGCGATGCAATTCAGTCATTCTCCGTTTGTCCTTTCTGTGTGATAAAGCGATAGATATCGTCATAATGGCGTGCCACGCAGGTAATGGGCATGTCGACGGGTGCCTCCTTGCCCGTTGGGGCATACCATACAGTGTCGATGCCATAGTTGATACCCCCTCGAATATCCGAGGTCAGGGAATCTCCCACGATCACGGCACGCCGGGGGTCAAAGCCCTCGATATGCGAGGCAACGTAGTCGAAATACACGGTGCTTGGCTTCTCGGCCCCAATGGGATCCGAGATAAAAACGCCCTTGAGATACGGCAAAAGACCGCTTCGCTCGAAGCGCCCCGCCTGGATCATGGCAGCACCGTTGGTTACAATATAAATATCCGCTGTTTGGGAGAGCGCACGGCACAGCTCCATAGCCCCGTCGTACAGATACCCCTTTGTGGCAAGACGGGCCATGTAGTCAGACGCCATCTTGTGCGGATCCAAGGTCAGACCGTAATGCTCGGCAAACAGCTCAAAGCGATGATAATACAAGACCTTCTTTTCAATTTCGCCCCGCTCCAATGCCTTCCATAAGCTGTCATTGATACGGCTGTAGGTGG
>SVTU01000023.1 GCA_015063655.1 Oscillospiraceae bacterium | reverse complement strand
ACCACGGCAAGGTATGCGCCGTGATAGGGACTCTTCTCGGAAATATAGGGATTGAAGCCCCAGGACATATACGAGCAGGTGTCGGTATCTGCCTTTTCAACGGATATCTTATGCACCATAGCCTGAATGGGCGTGCTTTGATGCTTTCCGCCAAAGGGCATCAGCACCGTGCCTGCACCGATGGTGGAGTCAAAGCGCTCGGAAAGCCCCTGCTTCGAGCAAACGTTCAGGTCGCTCACAAGCGCACGCATACCGTCTGCAAAATCGGTCACAGCAGGCTTTTGATAAGAGGCGGGCTTCGCAGTATGCACCGTGATATGCTTTTCAGCTCCGTTGGAGTTGAGGAATTCACGGGAAAGGTCTACGATCTGCTTGCCGTTCCACGTCATCTTCAAGCGTTTTTCCTCAGTCACAACGGCAACCACCGTTGCTTCAAGGTTTTCAGAGGCGGCAAGCTCACAGAAGCGTGCCACGTCCTTGGCCTCAACCACAACAGCCATTCTCTCCTGCGACTCACTGATGGCAAGCTCTGTGCCGTCAAGTCCCTCGTACTTCTTAGGAACGGCGTTAAGATCGATGGCAAGACCGTCGGCAAGCTCACCGATGGCAACCGACACACCGCCTGCGCCAAAGTCATTGCAACGCTTGATCAGGCGAGAGGCCTCGGCATTGCGGAACAGACGCTGCAGCTTTCTTTCCTCGGGTGCGTTACCCTTCTGCACCTCAGCGCCACAGCTTTCCAGGGAATGCAGCGTGTGGGATTTTGATGAACCCGTAGCACCGCCACAGCCATCACGTCCCGTTCTGCCGCCCAGCAAAATCACGATATCACCCGGGTCGGGGACCTCACGGCGCACGTTAGAGGCAGGAGCGGCGGCGATCACCGCACCGATCTCCATTCTCTTGGCGACGTAGCCCTCATGATACAGCTCGTCCACCTGTCCGGTAGCCAAGCCGATCTGGTTGCCATAGGAGGAATAGCCTGCGGCGGCGGTGGTAACGATCTTTCTTTGGGGCAATTTGCCCTCAATGGTCTCGGAAACGGGCTTAAGCGGATCTGCCGCACCCGTCACACGCATTGCAGCGTATACGTAGGAGCGTCCCGAAAGCGGGTCACGGATCGCACCGCCGATACAAGTGGCGGCACCGCCAAACGGCTCGATCTCGGTGGGATGGTTATGTGTCTCATTCTTGAACAGAAGCAACCAATCCTGCTCCTCGCCCTGCACGTTAACCTTGATCTTAACGGTGCAGGCGTTGATCTCCTCGGACTCGTCAAGCTTCGGCAGCTTGCCTGCCTTCTTGAGGTAGCGCACGGCAACGGTGGCAACGTCCATCAGGTTGACGGGCTTAGTTCTGCCAAGCTCACGGCGAGTGGCGATATATTCCTCATAAGCCTTCTCGATCAACGCATCCTCAAAGCTTACGCTGTCAATGGTGGTGAGGAAGGTGGTATGGCGGCAGTGATCCGACCAATACGTATCGATCATGCGGATCTCGGTAATGGTGGGGTTTCTCTTCTCCGTGCGGAAATAATCACGGCAGAAGGTGATATCGTCAAGATCCATGGCAAGACCGTACTGCGACACAAAGGCAGAGAGAGCAGCCTCGTCCATGTCGATAAAGCCGTCAAGCGTGGCGACCGACTCAGGCACGGTGTACTGCATAGCCAAGGTATCAAACGTATCAAAGCTTGCCTCACGGGACTCTACGGGGTTGATAACGTACTTCTTGATGGCGGCAAGCTCGCTTTCGGTCAGCTTACCGTACAGCTTATACACACGGGCCGTGCGCACGGTGGGACGGTCTCCGCAGGAGATGATCTGAATGCACTGTGCGGCAGAGTCGGCACGCTGGTCAAATTGACCCGGCAGATACTCCACGGCAAATTCCATGGCACCGTCCTGCACGTTTTCATACGTCACAACGTCAAGCTGAGGCTCGGAGAACACGGTGCTGACCGCATAGTCAAACAAAGCCTTGTCGATATTCTCCACGTCATAGCGGTTCAGGATGCGAACGTCCTCTACGCTGTCAATACGCAGAAGACTGCGAATTTCTTCCTTCAAGGATGCCGCCTCGTTGGCAAGCTCCTTTTTCTTTTCCACATATACTCTGTAAACCATGTCAATACCCCGTTTATTTCGTGTATGCCTTTAAGGCTCTCTGTCCGATGTCATGGCGATAGTACGCATTGTCAAAATGAACCTTTTCGACCGAAGCGTATGCCTTGTCGATAGCCTCCTGCAGGGTCGCACCGACCTCGGTCACGCCAAGCACACGGCCACCCGACGTCAGCATTCTGCCGTAGTCATCGGTCTTAGCACCTGCCACGTAGATCTGGGCCGTGCAATCCTCGTCCACCGTGATCGGAAAGCCCGTTTCATAGGCTTGAGGATAGCCATCGGAGGCCATCACAACACAGCACGCATGCTCGTCGGAAAACTTTACGTTGGTATCCACAAGCGTACCGCCCGCACAGGCTCTCATGATCTCAAACAGATCGCTCTTGAGCAAGGGCAGCACTACCTGCGTTTCGGGATCACCGAAGCGGCAGTTATACTCGATGACCTTAGGGCCGTTCGGCGTGAGCATCAAGCCGAAATACAAGCAACCGCGGAAGGTCCTTCCCTCCTGACGCATGGCACGAACAGTGGGCAAAAAGATCTCGTCCATGCAACGCTGTGCGATCTCGGGCGTATAATACGGGTTGGGCGCAACCGTTCCCATACCGCCCGTATTCAAGCCCTCATCGTTATCGTGAGAACGCTTGTGATCCATAGAGGAGATCATGGGAACCACGATCTCACCGTCGGTAAAGGACAGTACAGAGACCTCGGGACCCGTAAGGAATTCCTCAATCACGATGCGGCTTCCGCTCTCACCGAACTTCTTATCCTCCATCATGGAGCGAACGGCGTCATACGCCTCCTCTCTCGTGGTAGCGATCACAACGCCCTTGCCAAGAGCCAAGCCGTCTGCCTTGACGACCGTGGGAATGGGAGCAGTGGCCAGATAATCAAGAGCAGGCTGCATCTCGGTAAATACCTCGTAGGAGGCTGTGGGAATGCCGTATTTCTTCATCAAATTCTTAGAGAAGATCTTGCTTCCCTCGATGATGGCGGCATTCTTCTTCGGTCCAAAGCAGGGGATACCCGCCTGCTCCAAGAGATCCACCGCACCCAGCACCAACGGGTCGTCGGGTGCTACCACAGCAAAATCAACCTTCTTTTTGACAGCAAAATCACGGATCGCCTCAATGTCCTTCGCTCCGATATTCACGCACTCGGCATCCTTGGCAATACCGCCGTTACCGGGCAGAGCGTAAATGGTTCTGACCTTTGGGCTTTCCTTTAACTTTTTGATGATGGCGTGCTCTCTGCCGCCACCGCCGACAACCATAACCTTCATGCTGTTGTCCTTTCTGCTATTCTTTATTAGTGGTGGAACAGTCTCATGCCCGTAAAGGCCATGGCCATGCCGTACTTGTCGCACATAGCGATCACGTTATCATCACGGATAGAACCACCCGGCTGTGCCACGTAGGAAACACCGCTTCTGCGGGCACGCTCGATGTTATCACCAAACGGGAAGAAGGCATCCGAGCCGAGTGCCACGCCGCGGAAGGTAGCAAGCCATGCTCTCTTCTCTGCCTTGGTCAGCTCCTCGGGCTTCTCGGTGAAGTAATTTTGCCAGTTGCCGTCTGCCAGCACGTCGTCGCTATCGTCGGAGATATAGACGTCGATGCAGTTGTCACGGTCGGGACGGCCGAGCGTGGGCAGGAAGGGCAAGCCCAAGACCTTGGGATTTTGACGCATAAACCAGTTATCTGCCTTGCTTCCTGCGAGGCGTGTGCAGTGAATTCTGGACTGCTGTCCCGCCCCCACGCCGATGGCCTGGCCGTCATAGGCAAAGCAAACGGAGTTGGACTGCGTGTACTTGAGGGTGATCAGAGAAATGATGAGATCACGAACGGCACTATCGGGCAGATCTTTATTTTCGGTCACTACGTTTGAGAGCAGCTCACGGTTGATCTCGAAATTGTTTCTTCCCTGCTCAAAGGTGATGCCGTACACCTGCTTGTGCTCCACGGCATCGGGCACGAAGGCGGGGTCGATCTTGATGATGTTGTAGTTCCCCTTCTTCTTGGATTTCAAAATTTCCAATGCCTCGGGCTCGTAGCCGGGGGCAATGATACCGTCGGACACCTCACGCTTGATGATGCGTGCCGTGGTCACGTCGCACACGTCACTCAGAGCGATCCAGTCGCCAAACGAGGACATACGGTCCGTACCTCTGGCACGGGCGTAGGCGCAGGCCAAAGGAGAGGCATCAAGCCCCTCGATATCGTCCACAAAGCAAGCCTTCTTGAGGGCATCGGACAGCGGAAGACCTACGGCTGCCGACGTGGGGCTGACGTGCTTGAAGGAGGTGGCACAAGCCATTCCCGTTGCTTCCTTCAGCTCCTTAACGAGCTGCCAGCTGTTGAAGGCGTCAAGGAAATTGATATATCCGGGTCTGCCGCACAAAATCTCGATGGGAAGCTCGCTTCCGTCATGCATAAAGATCTTAGCAGGCTTTTGGTTGGGGTTACAGCCGTATTTCAATTCAAATTCTTTCATGTTGCACCTCATACATTCTTATTGACGATCCTGGTCTCGCTCTCGCCGCTCGCAAGATCGATGTAGCGAACAAACAGGGAGACCTTATTGTCTTCATTGAGATTGGTCCAGATCAGGTCGGTCAGGGCATCGATATCCACGTCGGGAAGCTCCAGCGTCTTAGGCTCTCCCTCAAAGGAGGGCAACGGATCGCCATCGCCGTTGTAGGTGTGGATAAACTTGGCTCTGCCGCACAGCGGGTCGGAATACGCATAGGTAAATCTCTCGCAGGAGCTGTCGTCGCCCTCGGCGCTCTTGAGAATGGACATAGCATAATTCATCGTGCCGTTCTCACGGTGGATGATGCCCGAGATGCGGGGCGTAAAGTTGGGCTTATCGTCCTCAAACTCACGGGTGCGCAATGCCTGCTCAAAGGTCATCTGCTTATCCATCAGATCATAGATGGTGTCGGTCTGATCGCCATTGGTGACGATGGTCTTATTGCCCAGTACACGGACGGGATAATAGATGATGAGGTGAGGATCTACCATCTTGGATTCATCAAACGCCTTGGTGCGCATAGCGTCTCCCTCGGCCACAAACACACGGTTGCGGCTGTTGACACTGCGTCCCATGATAAAGTAAGCGGTCACGGCCTTTTTGCCGTCGGCACTCTTGCCGATCATAATACCTCTGCCGTGGTATGCCAAGGAATTCAGTTCGTTAGCAATCGTTGATACCTTCATATCCGTTCTCCTTTAATTTACGTAAACCTTATTATCTTTTACTGTCAGTCTGTCCTCGCAGAAGAGGCGTACGGCCTCGGGCAGGATCACCCACTCGGCCTCCTCCATGATGCGGCGTTGCAGGCTTTCGGGGGTGTCGTCATCCTTGACCTGTACGGCCTTTTGCAGAATGATAGGCCCTGCATCGCACTCAGGCGTTACGATATGCACCGTAGCACCCGACACCTTAACGCCTTTCTCAAGAGCCGCCTCATGCACGTGCAGTCCGTAGTAGCCCTTACCGCAGAAGGACGGGATGAGAGCGGGATGGACGTTGATGATCCTATTGGGAAACGCCTCGTAAACCTGCTCGTCGATGATGGTCAAAAAGCCTGCCAGCACCACAAGATCTACCTTGGCCTCCGTCAGCGTGCGGGCAAGAGCGGAGGAATAGGAGGCAATGTCGGTATAGTCACGCCGAGACAGCACCGCCGTGGGAATATCGCTCGCCTTAGCACGCTCAAGGGCGTACACGTCAGGCTTTGAGGACAGCACAAGGGAGATATAGCTCTCACCGAACGTGCCTGCTTTTTGCGCATCGATCAGGGCTTGCAGATTGGTTCCGCCCCCCGATACCAAAACGGCAATCTTTTTGGGCTTTGTCACACCAGCACCACACCTTCCTCGCCCTTCACGATCCTTCCGATCTCGTAGGCGTCCTCGCCGTTGGCACGCAAGACCTCGAGCGCCGTCTCCACCTCGGAGGCAGGCACTACGATGCTCATACCAACGCCCATGTTATAGGTGTTATACATATCACGCTCGGGGATGTTACCCGTTTTGGCGATCAGATCAAAAATGGGAAGCACCTTCACGCTGGCCTTATCGATCTGTGCCGTAAGCCCTGCGGGAATGGAGCGAGGAATGTTCTCATAGAAGCCACCGCCCGTGATATGGCTGATGCCCTTGACGTTAACCTTCTCCAAGAGTGCCAGAACCGACTTAACGTAAATGCGGGTGGGAGTGAGCAGTGTCTCGGCAATGCTCTTGCCGCCCAGGGCCTCACAGGAGACGTAAAGCGAATCGGGATTGTGATCAATGTCAAACACCTTGCGAACCAAGGAGAAGCCATTAGAGTGAACGCCGCTGGAGGCCAGAGCGATCACCACGTCACCCTCCGTCATCTTGGTGTTATCCAAGATCTTTTTCTTATCCACGATACCCACGGCAAAGCCTGCCAGGTCGTAGTCCTCCACGGGCATCAGCCCGGGATGCTCGGCCGTTTCACCGCCGATGAGGGCGGCACCCGACTGCACACAGCCCTCGGCCACACCGCCGACGATGGCGGCGATCTTCTCGGGAACGTTCTTGCCGCAGGCAATATAATCCAGGAAAAACAGGGGCTTAGCGCCACAGCAAATGATATCGTTCACACACATAGCCACGGCATCGATACCGATGGTATCGTGCTTGTCCATCAGAATGGCAAGCTTGACCTTGGTGCCACAGCCGTCTGTGCCCGACACAAGCACGGGCTCCTCCATGCCTGCCACAGGCAAGCCGAAGCATCCGCCAAAGCCGCCCACGTCATCAAGACAACCCTCGTTCTTGGTGCGCTTGATATGCGCCTTCATCAGCTCTACGGCACGGTAGCCCGCCGTAATATCCACGCCCGCTGCGGCGTAGCTCTCGGATTTGGAATTGGAATGCATACTCTTTTTTCCTTTCGTTTATATCGTTACTAATATTATTCTTTTCCGCTCCAGCAGTAGGTGCAAAGCTTGCACGGATCAATGCCGATCGACTCAAGCAAGCCGTCCAGGGACTGGAATTCAAGGGATGAGAAATTGAACTTTTGGCAGATCGCATCCCTTAGCCTTCTGCCTCTCTCGGTATCGTCACGGCTGTATTCATCGATATACTGCAGTCCCTCTTCACCCTCCAGCTCCACAATGACCTTGCGTGTCATCAGCTCCATGGGCGAGGTAGCACGGGAGAAATTCAGGAATTTGCAGGGGTACATCAAGGGTGGGCAGGCCGAGCGCATATGCACGGATTTCGCCCCGTTGGAATACAGAAATTCCACCGTTTCGCGAAGCTGTGTTCCGCGGACGATGGAATCGTCCACGAACAACAAATTTTTATCCTCAATCAGCTCGTGAATGGGGATCTGCTTCATCTTGGCTATGCGGTTGCGATCCGCTTGCTTTTGCGGGGTGAAGCTGCGAGACCAGGTGGGGGTATATTTGATATAGGGTCTGGCAAACGGAACACCGCTCTCGTTAGCGTAGCCGATAGCATGGGGGGTTCCCGAATCGGGCACACCGCCCACGTAATCAAGATCACCCACGCTTCCCCGCTTCTTGTCATCCTTCGCCATGATCGCACCGTTGCGGTAGCGCATGACCTCAACGTTCACGCCCTCATACGTGGACGTGGGATAGGAATAGTAGCTCCACAGGAAGGCACACATGCGCATCTGTTCCCCGGGGGCAACCAGTTGTGTCACACCCTCTGCCGTGCAGGACACGATCTCTCCGGGTCCGAGCTCTCTTTCCTGCTCGTAGCCCGTTTTGTGAATGGCATAGGATTCAAAGGACACGCACCGTCCGTGCTCGTTTTTTCCAATGAGGACGGGAATTCTGCCCAAGCGGTCACGTGCGGCAATGAGTGTGCCGTCGTCGCACAGTAGGAGAACAGACAGCGTCCCCTCCACGATCTGCTGTGCAAAATGAATGCCGTCAGCCAAGCTCTTTCCTTGGCTGATAAGAGCCGCCACAAGCTCGGTGGAATTGACTCGTCCGCCCGTCATGGCGTCAAAGTGACTTCCCTCCAAATTCAAATACCGATCGATCAGCTCATCGCTGTTGTTGATCTTTCCGATGATACTGATGGCATACGTTCCAAGCGCCGAGCGGATCAGCAACGGCTGAGGGTCGGTGTCACTGATACAGCCAATGGCTGACGTTCCCTGCATTTCCTCAAAAACGTGCTGAAATTTGGTTCGGAACGGCGAATTCTCCAATCGGTGAATTTCCCGCTGCAGGCCGATCCTCTCGTCATAGGCCGCCATACCGCCTCGGCTCGTGCCAAGGTGGGAATGGTAGTCTGTTCCGAAAAAGACATCGGCTATAATATCCTGCTTACTGACTGCGCCAAAAAAGCCTCCCATAGGTTCCCTCCGCTGATTGTTATGATCGCATCAAAGCGTATTGTACGCTTTCTCAATAGCTTGATTCTTAGACAGCACCTTAGCCGCCCCCTCTTCTCTTGCCCGATCCAGCTTTTCGGCAAGCGCCTCGTCGGTCACAGCCAGTATCTGAATGGCAAGCAAAGCGGCATTGGCCGCACCGTCGATGGCTACGGTAGCCACGGGAATGCCCGTGGGCATCTGCACGGTGGACAGCAAAGCATCCATGCCGTCAAGGTTTTTGGATTTGACGGGAATGCCGATCACGGGCAGCGTCGTATTGGCGGCGATCGCGCCTGCTAAATGGGCAGCCATGCCTGCGGCGGCCAAGATCGCACCAAAGCCGTTGGCCCGTGCCTTCTGCGAAAACTCCTTTGCCTCAACGGGCGTGCGGTGTGCCGAATACACGTGAACCTCAAACGGAACACCGTACTCACGGCATACGTTAATGGCCTTTTCCACAACGGGCAGATCGCTGTCACTGCCCATAATAATACCGATTTTCTTCATCTTGACATCCTTTCCTTCTTAAAAAATAAAACCGGACAGTCCTCTCCCATGTCTGTACGAAAAGAACTGCCCAGGCGGTCGGCATGCTATCATTTTCCGCTCCCACATGGTTGGTTCCATCTATCCGCCGGTCACAGAAAACCTTACCATTCTATTATAACATAACCTGACAGCAAAGTCAACAAAAGAATTGACCTCACAGCGTAAAAAAAACGCTTTTTCGACGCACTCTTTTTATACAATACCACAAGGGGCTGTCCTGATACCGATCAAGACAGCCCCTTGCTTGGAAGCACCGTATTCTCATATTGTTTGCGATCACGCCGCAATTTGCCTCACAGCTTTGCCATTTCATCCACCGTCAGCACGAACATGGTGGCTCCGCCCACCGTAACCTCCTCGGGCAGGCCGTCGTTCTTCAGCCCCCGTCCTAAGGAATTTCTGGTGGATGCCACGTGCTTGCGTGTGGCACACGTCTTTTTCAAAATATCCTTTACCTTGTCGATATCCTGATCCTCCGTACCGATCAGGAGCGTGGTGTTACCCACCATCAAAAAGCCTCCTGTGGTAGACAGGCGGGTCACAAAAAAGCCTGCGCTGTTCAGCTCGGCGGAAGCATTGATGCTGTCATCGTTATTGATAATAGCCAAAATCAATTTCATATAGGTTCTCTCCTTCTGTTTATTAGGTCTCGTTAAACAGCAGCCGCTGGGAATGACGGTCAAGCGCATCTACGTTTTCGATCTCATATCGGTTATCGTTACTGTCACGAACCAGCACACGGCCGTCATACAGCATTTTGATATCCGTTCTTCGGTTGCGTATCTGGAAGGTTCTCGGGCCGTGATCCGTCTCGGTGTGCCATTTCAGCACGCCGTACTTTTCCACCACGCCCAAAATTGCGGTGATCTTGGGGATCATGTAGTATTCGGCAAGACAGCCCTCGACCGCCGCACGGGAATCGGGATCCAAGCGATCCAAGCGGCGTATGATGGCAACCTCCTTTTGGTCGTCATCCAACAGTGAGATATACTCCGTCTGCCCCGTGGTGGGAAACAGCCGTCTCGGCTCTAAGCCCGTATACACCTCTCCCGCATAAATATGAAGCTCCACCTGCGTGTCGCCCGTGCGCACGAAGCGACATTCCGGTCCGTCTAAAAACTTTGCCATGCTCTTCCCTCCTTTTGTCAATCGGGAATGGTCAGCCCCTCTCGGTGCTGTCCCATGGATTGTATTTCGATCAGCTTATGATACTTGCCGCCAAGAGCCATCAGCTCGTCGTGCGAGCCGCATTCGATGATCTCACCCTTGTCCACCACCACGATCTTGTTTGCCTTACGAAGCGTGGAAAGTCTGTGGGCGATCATCAACGTGGTGCGCCCCGAGATCAAACGCTCAATGGCCTCCTGGATCAGGCTTTCCGTCTCGGAATCCACCGCCGCCGTTGCCTCGTCGAACACAAGCACGGAGGGGTTCTTTAGCACAGCGCGGGCAATCGACAAGCGTTGCTTTTCACCACCCGAAAGGCCAACGCCTCGCTCACCAAGCATCGAATCGTAGCCATCGGGCTGACGAACGATAAACTCATGCGCATTGGCAACCTCTGCGGCGTGAATGACCTTTTCCACACTGGCCCTCGGCTCGCCGTAGGCAATGTTGCTGAAGATGGTATCCGAGAACATCATCGGCTCCTGCTGAACGTAGCCGATGCAAGCACGGTAGGCGTCAAGATCCATATCCTTGATGTTGATACCGTCCACCAAAATGTCGCCCTCATACGTATCGTAGAAGCGCATGAGAAGATTGATCAGCGTGGACTTACCCGAGCCCGTGGTGCCCACAATACCCACAATGTCACCGGGCTCTATGGTCAGGTTGATATTCGACAGTGTTTTCTTGGTCTTGTCAAAGGAAAAATTGACGTTGCGGAACTCAATGCGTCCCTCAAGCTTTTTGGGCTTGATGCCATCGGGCTTATTGTACTCCGGCTCGGCATCCAAAATATCCAAGATGCGCTCGATCGCCACCAAAGCAGACTGATACGAGTCAGAAAGATGAGCAAAGAAGTTAACGGGATTGTAGAACATAGAGGCGTAGGAGATGAAGGACACCAGCGTACCTGCCGTCACCTCACCCACCAAGGCCCAGCGTCCGCCGATCGCCCAGATCAGGAGCGAGCCGCAGGTCACACAAAAGCCGATCACACACGGGAAGACCTGCGTGATCTTGGCCGAGCGTGTGTCTACACGGAACCATTCCTTATTGTATTTGCTGAATTTTTCCGTGGCTCTGTCACCGCTGGCGAAGGATTTGACCACACGCACACAGGGGATGGTGTCGGTCATGATAGAGGTCACCGCCGTCCAACGCCGCCAGATACGCTGATAGAAGGGGCGTATCTTTTTGGAGAAGAAGCGAGAGCCGATGACCACAAACGGAATGGGAATGAGGGAGATCAGCGTCAGGAGCGGGTTCATGCAGAACATGATGATCACAATGCCAACGAGTAGCAGTGCCTGCACCAGGCATTCCTGCGTAACCTTCAGAATAAACTGCTGAATGGTGGCGGTATCGCCGCTGATGCGGTTGATGACCGAGCCTGTGGAGGTCTTATCGTAAAACTTCATGGGAAGCCGCTGCGCCTTCTCATACACGTCGTTACGCAAATTCATAACCATGCGGTCACCGCTGCATCGGAGCAGATAGCCGCGCAACGCACCGAGTGCGTAATGCACCACGTAGGCAAGCAACAAGGAAAGCACGAGAATGCCAAGCTTGGCGAGTGCCTGCTCGATCTCTCCCGTTGCTTTCATGGGCAGCACGTCGTCCACGATGGTCTGTGTCATAAAGGGCGGCAAGAGAGCGATCGCCGTGGTGATGATAGACAGAATGATACAAATGATCAGTGTCTTGACCTCGGGCTTGACGTATTTGATCAGCTTGGAAACGATTTTGGACTTGGATTGGCAATGGATACACTCAGCACCGGGGCGAATGAGCGTTCTGCCGCACTTCGGGCAGGTGCAGTTGAGCTTACCATAGGTCGCTTCCACGACCTCCAGCTCATAGCTTCTCTCCGCCCCGTCCGCTATATTTTGGATATACGTTGCCGCCATCTCGCACAGGCTGGCGACAGCATAGGTGAAATGAAAGATCTTTCTCTTTTTACCGCCCTTGGATTCAAGCAGGATCACGGCATTGCCGTACATGCGCTTGACCTTGGCGGTCAGCACGCTCTCAAAGGCATACTCCCTTGCCCGCTTCTCGTCTACGACAAAGAACCGTCTGTCCGTTACCAGCAGCACGGTATCTCCGTACGTCCCCTCGGGCGTTAGGTCCGCCACCACTGCAAACAAACACCGCTCGTCTGTCTCCAGCACCTCCGTCATACGGTCGGCAATGGCATCGGGTATCTCCCGATTGACCAAAAAGCCGTCTGTGCCGTTTGCGAAGCGTTCCTTGGCGACCTTTTTGAAGGCTCCCGCGTTTTTTTTGCCGATCTCCTCGCTCGTCATGCGACGGTCGGCCCCTTCGTTTCTTTTCATTTCGTTTTCCTTTCCCCACATCAAGGGTTCTCTGTGTGCGCAGCAAAGCGCTCGCACACGTCATCGAAAATGAATTTCGCGCGGTGTGGCAGAGCACGGTAAACCACACCTGATTTCACTTGCATTATAACAAAAAACGGGGTGTTGTCAACCCTTTTTTCAAAACTTTTTTGAAATTTCGGCATTCCGCACAAAACCGTTATTTTATTGACAAACCATGGAAAAAACAGGAAGCTAAAAGAGCCGTTCCCGATGTGGGAACGGCTCAGCGTTTTGATCTGATTTTTACGAATAATAGGGACTTGCCACGCCCTTATCGTGCGCCTCGATAGCCTCCTTAACGCCCTTGGCCAGCATCTGGTAGCCCAAGTCGTTATAATGAACGGAGTCCTTAAAGTGAACTGCCGCCTTGGCGTTGGCCTCGGTATAGGCACGCATATCGAAGAGGGACACCTTCTCGCCCTTGTTCTTGAGCTCCGCAGCCCCTGCCTTCTGCACGCCAACGATAAACGGCAATGCAAAGCTTGAGCTGTTGGAGGGGTTGGTCTTGGGGGCCGTCATGATGATAAACTCAGCGTTGGAGCTTTTCTTCTTTACGTCGCTCACAAGGTCCGCCATGGCGTTCTTAAAGAGCGTATCGTCAGCGGGAGACGACCAAGATGTATCCACCTTGGTATCGTTTGTTCCCAGCATGATCACAACCAGGTCAAAGCTCTCACTGCTACCCATGAGCTTTGTATAGGTCTCCGAGCCCTTGTACTTACCCGTCTTATTAAAGGTGGTTGCTTGATTCATGGCGCTGTCATAGCGCATCGTCTTACCGCACTCACCGTAATTAAAGAACAGATAATCCTTCCACATCATGCGCTGAAGCTGTGCGGGATAGGTAAAATATGCCGTTGAGGTATAGCCCGTAGAGCCATCGCCGTAGGTCAGGCTGTCTCCGATAAGCGCCACTCTCTTGAGACGGTACGTGCCCGACAGATCCTTCTCCAAATTAGGCTTTGTGTTGCGTGCCTCGGCCTCGGCCGTAAGCCAAGCGGAGAACGCCTCGGCGGCATGCCAGGTCGTGCCGTACTCACCGCCACACACCACAAGCTTCTTGCCGTCCATACGCAGAAGGAACTGATCCGATTTCAGAGAAGAAACGGCACTCTTCTTGCTCTCGGCACGGTTGGTAAGACCAACCAAAATCTCATACTCGCCTACGGGAGCGGTATCGTCACACACCACGCTAAGCTCTGCGCCAAACGCCTTTTTGATCAGCGAGGCCAGCGCCTTCGCCGTTTGCTTATCAAAATCAGCGTTATCAAACAAACCGAAATCATCATTTGCCATTTGTGCTGCAAACGGGCTTTGGGCATACACGATGGTATACTGCTTAATATCCGCACCCGCAAGGCTCAGGCCCTCAAAGCCCTCAAAGGGCGGAAGGGTGGTCTCCTCGGGCGCCGGCGTAGTCTCCTCGCCCTCGGGCTTTTGTTGACAGGACGCAAGCATACCTATCATCATCACAAAGCACAGCATAAGGCATACAATCCTTTTCATACGTTCCTCACTTT